>NZ_JAUBTK010000024.1:0-85618 GCF_036702455.1 Microcoleus sp. D2_18a_D3 | reverse complement strand
CTCTGGTTGTTCGCTCATCTGACTACATTACCATATTTTTCGGCTCTCGAACGACTATTTTTCACCTGAATCCTTACAATAATTTGATAGCAGCCGTGTTTAATTTGATATATTGTTTGACGCGTTTTATCGGCTAAACTTTTGAGGGCATACCCCACGCAAGTTCATGGCAAGCAATATGATTTTTGCGAATTCTAGCTTGACGGCACTGCCAATATTCTCTCCCGGTTAGTTGCTTGATTTCCCTAGGAAATTGCTCAATTTTCCAACGAATAGCACACACATGAGTGTACGTTATTCCTGCTGGATTGAGTTTGGTTGTTAGTCGCGAATGTCCACTTGTCAGTGCCCGGACTACTTAAAGTGATGGCTGAGGGGGCGATCGCGCCCTCACCATGTGCCAATTCCGTAACTCCTGTAGTTAATTAGTAGAGTGGGCCTCGGTGCAGCTTACTACTACAGATAGTGTCAAAATAGAAGGAATGCAGCGTAAGTCTTGTTCTTCCCTCTTGCTTCTTCGTTCTGACTTCAGAACTTACGCAAAAAATGAATGGTTCAATCCGCTATTGGTACAGACTCTGTGGGCTGAGGCGCACCCTAAAGATAGAGTTTGTGCGTGCAGGAGTTTTCCCTCTTCCTTCTTTATTCTTCCTTCTCAATAAAAAATCCCGGTTTCTTCAAGAAACCGGGGTTTTTCCTACCAACTAAGAGAGGAGTCAAAAGTTCACAGGTAGCGGTTGCCGGAATTCTGCATTTCTCGCACAACCCTCTAAACCAAACTACGGCAAATTCTAGTTGCAGCTTCTTTAAAGCTGTCTCATTTCCTCTTCAAGCACCCGAACCAAATCTTGATTGCCACTGGATCTCGCTACTTCTATGCGGTGCATCAGTTGCTTGTGAATGTTAGCGCGGTGGGTTTCTGCTACTTTTTTTACGTTTTGACGATTTGTGTTCATGGTGGACGTTCCTTATATTAAATTTGGTGTACCTGCTACTTCTCTAATATAGCGCTAAATTTCAAAAAGTATCTAAATTTACAAAAAATTTACAGTTGTTGACCGATCGCCCAAACTCCTGTATAAGAGTGGCCATAAGTCAATAGCGATATCTTGACAATCAGAAGTCATTAGTCATTAGTCATTAGTCAGTAGTCATTAGTCATTAGGCCGATGCCCGATGCCCGATGCCCGATGCCCGATGCCCGATGCCCGATGCCCGATGCCCGATGCCCAACATTTACATTTAGTCAAGCGGTGCGCGGTACGCACCCTACATTTACTCAAAACTCAAAACTTGCTTCAGCGCCTCTACCAACTGCTGAAGGTGTGCGAGCTCGTGAGTTGCCATCAGCGAAATCCGAATTCGACTCACGCTTACAGTCGGAGGCCGAATCGCCGGAGCAAAAATACCCATCTCCTTGAGTTTGCTGCCTACTGTTAAAGCTGCCGCTGCATCTTTTAACGGAAGACTGAAAATTGGGGAGAGGCAATTGCTAATTGGTAATTGGTGATTGGTAATCGCGCAATATTTGAAAGTTTCGATATTTTGTCGCAACCGAACTCGGCGTTCTGGTTCTTGCTGTACAATCCTCACAGCTTCCAAAGCAGCCGCCGCGTCAGCAGGCGTCAATGCCGTAGTATAAATCCAACTCGCAGCTCGATTACGCAGAAAATCAATTAAAGCAGCAGAGCCCGCAACGTAACCACCTAAACTTCCCAAAGCTTTGCTGAGTGTCCCCACTTGAATCAGCGGTGTTCCCGTACACCCGAAATGTTCTGCACAACCGGCACCGCTAGCACCGAAAACTCCTGTAGCGTGAGCTTCATCTACTAATACCATGCAGTTAAAGGTTTCGGCCACAGCCAACAACTGCGGCAGCGGACACAAGTCCCCATCCATGCTAAAGACGCTATCGGTAATAATTAAACACTTGCGGTATCTCGCGCGATTTTGCTCTAGCTTGGCCGTTAAATCCTCAAGATTGCAGTGACTGTACTCTAGGGCAGTTGCACCGCTGAGTGCGGCTCCGTTTTTCAGGCTCGAATGGTTGTACTTGTCAGATAATATCAAATCGCGCTTGCCGACAACGGATGCGATCGCCCCTAGATTCGCCAAATATCCCGAACTGAATACTAAAGCATCTTCAGTTTGTTTTAAATTAGCAATAGCTTGTTCTAGCTGTCGGTGCAAATCGCGGTGTCCGCTGACCAACCTCGAACCCGTCGCACCCGTCCCAAATTCCTTAGTTGCAGCCATAGCAGCTTGAATTAACCTGTCATCGCCGGCAAGTCCCAGATAATCGTTGCTGGCAAAGTTAATCAGGCTGTGGCCTGCTAACTTTACCACAGGCCCAGGGGAACTTTCGATCGATTGTGGCGATCGATACCAATCGGCACGGCGAACTGTGTCCAGGGCCTTCTCTATCCAAGCGTAAGGGTCTGCGTTCATATTGGAAAGCGATCGGGTAATACGTTATATTAGCTGGTGATCAGTTCCTCCCTATCACAGAAGCATATGCCACTCACTAAAAAATACAGATTAGTCACCCGCAGTGATTTTGACGGTCTTGTCTGTGCCGTTTTGCTCAAAGAACTCGATATGATCGACGAGATTAAATTCGTGCATCCTAAAGATATGCAGGATGGGAAAATCGAAATAACAAATAACGATATTAGCACCAATTTACCCTATGTTGAGGGGGTTCATCTAGCTTTCGATCACCATTTCAGCGAAACTCTTAGACACGAGAAAATCAAAATTAACCACATCATCGATCCCTATGCAGCTTCGGCCGCTAGGGTACTGTACAAATATTATGGAGGCCAAGCAAAGTTTCCTGATATTTCCGAGGCGATGATGGCGGCAGTTGACAAATCAGATTCCGCTCAATTTGCCAAAGAAGAGGTTCTGCACCCGCAAGAATGGGTGCTGTTAAACTTCATAATGGACGCCCGAACGGGGTTGGGAAGGTTTAAAGAATTTACCGTTTCCAATTATCAGTTAATGATGCAGTTAATCGATTACTGCAAATATCATACCATCGAGGAAATATTGCAGCTTCCTGATGTGAAAGAAAGAGTAGACCTCTACTTCGAGCAAGAAGAAAAATTTAAAGAGCAAATACAGCGCTGCGCCAAAGTTTATAATAATTTAGTTGTTTTGGATTTGCGTAACGAAGAGGTGATTTATGCAGGGAATCGTTTTGTAATATACGCTTTGTTCCCTGAGTGCAATGTATCGATTCACGTGCTTTGGGGACTGAAACAACAAAATACTGTTTTCGCAGTTGGCAAGTCAATCTTTAACAAAACTTCTACAACTAATATTGGGGAGTTAATGTTAAGATATGGCGGCGGTGGGCACCAGAATGCCGGAACTTGTCAGATTGAGAACGATAAAGCTAGTCAAGTTTTGAAAGAGTTAATTGCCCACATAGAGCAAAATGGTTAAATTGGCTTTATCTTTTCTGCAGTTAGGACTTGAGTCTTTGATTATTTGTTTTAATTTTCAGCACTAAAGTCCTTACTACAAACAGGGATTTTTATGACTGAAGTCCTTACTGCAAACGGGAGTTTAGTCCTCAAGGTTTTGATCTGGCAAGTTCTGAACATTGAGATTTTCTGAACTATTGCCTTTTACGGGTGGCAAATGGTCTACCAAACCCATATCAAAAGCGATATCCGGCAACTCATCAGCGTTATATTTTCCTGGCTCAAACAATCGCCCGGGAGTAAAACAAGGCTGTTTCAATCGTACCACCTCCCCGGGTGAAAACATTCCCCTAAACATTTTGCGTTCGAGTCCCATACTTTCTGATCCTAAAACAACTTTCGCATTAATCTTAGCAATTTTTGAGCAGCAGCTTCCCAATTAAATAAATCCGCCGTCTCTTTAGCTTTGTGAGCTACCTGAAAACGCATCGGGTCTTCAACAATTTTTCGTAACTGTTCGCGAACAGACTGAAGATTTGGCTCGGCCCAATGAGGAGAATTTCTGATTTTTAGATACTGAGTATCGTAACACTTTCCGACGGGAATTATATCGTAAGCTATGGGATAGCAGTTATCCGCATTGGCGTACTCAGTCGGGCCGCCGTACATAGTCATAGCAACGGGCAAACCTGCTGCAAAGGCATCCAAAATTTTAATCGCAAAACCCTCCCCGCGAAAGGGTGCTAAAAAAGCATCGGCTGACAAGTATAAATCAGCTAGTTCTGCTTTATTATAAAATTTAGGGATGATCAGAATTTTGGCCTTTAACTTGCCGAGCTGCTTTTCGATATTTACGAGATGTTCCACTATAAAATCAGGATTTTTGCCACCATCTTTGATTATCAACTCTACGTTAGAATCATCTTTAAACTCTTCCCAAAAAGCTTGAATAGCGAGATCAGTGCCAAATCTATAGAAATCAAAAGAATTGGTCATGTGCAGAATATACTTTACATCTTTTTGGGTTTTTTGCGGTCTGGGTAAATAGAGTTGCGAGATTAAAGGATTGAAACCTAGAGGCATGACTGATACGTTAGCCGGCGGACATCCCGCTTTTATTAAAACGTTTTTAGAGTATTGGCTGACGGCTAGTTTGTGGGATGAAGTGTTAACAGCATCGTAAATCCAGTAATCATAATCATCATGGTTTTGGGCGAATTCGTAATTGATAGCAAAAAGTTCTAAGTTGAGATGTCCGTTGAGTTCTTTTAAAAAATAAGGTTTCCAATAATGAGACCATTTGATCTGAAATAAATCTGAGGGTGCGGTGTTCATCCACTTCGCTAGCAGGTCGTTTTCTTCTGCTGTCGAATTGCGCCTGAGATGAGATGCTATTGTTGAAGGTTCGACCGAAATAGGAATTCCCATTTGGTGTAAAGTTTTCGCCAGGGATAGCGTAATATCAGCGAAGGAGTTAAAGTGTTGAAAACCAACGTTAAAGTGAACCATATTTATTGGTTATTAGTGCAGGGTAATCGCATCTGATTTGGTATAAATTGTACTTGACAAATGACATAAAATGCACCCGCCAGAGGCAGGGCTGCGGCGGAGACGCGATCGGCGACCAATAAGCAGTTAAACTGGGAATGGACTCCCGGCAGGTATTCCTCACTCAGGCAGATGGAAAAAGGCGGTCGTGAAATCTACTGGCAACGCAACATTGTTGAACGTGCTATCAACCTACTCAACCAAGGGAGTCCGATCGCTATTCGATATGATAAGCTGGCTGCCAATTATACAGCCATGATTACGATCGCCTGCATTCTGTCGTGGTTATAGTTTGAAAACACGCTCTAAGCAATATCACGTGATGGAGATAAATCAACTAGGTGGAACCCCAGCGAGCGTGCTTAGCTAGCTCTCAGTATCACACTCAATTTTCATTACTTAGTTTACGAGCTGCCTTTGAATGATGCTGTCAAATATTTTAAAAATTTCCCTCGCCATTATACCTTAATTAAGATGCGATTACCCTGTAATATCTCTGAGTATTTTTTTTATTTTTTCTATTCTGGGCTCGTTCAAATTGGCAAAATTTTCTAAAAAACTGGCATTTAATATATTCACCCAAGGCAATAAATCTGTTTGTTTTATTGGTGATTTAAAGTTTGAGTAAAACCTTTGGCCCTTGATAGCACCCATAAACTACAATAACTACATTGAAATTTATTCGGATTTAACTCTAGCATATTTTGGGTTCAAATTAAGATGCGTTTACCCTGGAGCATAAGGCCATGATTAGGCAGCAGTTAAATCTGTCTGCCCTACTTGACTTTTGTGACATTTTCGTAAGTTATCACCCATGGGAAGATCCTGGCAATGAAGATTTGGATGCTCTGCCTCCCAATAGTTTTCTCCTTTTAATCGAGGATGTGCCTTCTCCAAAGGCATTCCCAGGCGGAGCCTGGGAACGATTGGAATAGTCATTGGTCATGCGTTAATTGCTAAGCTGTTGCGGCATTTAAATTGTCTGTCAAAAAACAATCAAACAATGAGTGGGGTGTCGCGCCCTCAGAGAATATGCAATTTAAGTGCGTAGCAGCTTACTAACTAATAACTAATAACTAATTACCCCTTTTTTACAGCTTTTGGAACACTGCGAACATCGGCAGATACATCGACAGCAAAATCGAACCTACGATACCACCGACGACCACAATCATCAGAGGTTCTAGCATACTGGTAAGTCCTTTTACTGCTTCTTCAACTTCCGTTTCATAGAAAGCGCCAACTTTCATCAGCATCTTGTCAAGTTCCCCTGTCTCCTCGCCAATTGCCATCATTTGAATGGCCAAAGACGGAAAAACAGCTTGTTCTTGCAAAGCAATACTGATCATGCCGCCGCTTTGAATTTCCTGTCTCGCATATTCGATCGCATTAGATATCGCCTGATTCCCCGCCACATCTCGCACAATTTCCAAAGAATTGAGAATCGGCACGCCCGATCGCGTCAGCGACCCAAATATCACGCAAAACCGAGCCACAGCAGATTTTTCGATCAAATCGCCAAACACAGGCAATTTCATCGCAATCCTATCAATTTGTAGGCGACCTATGGGAGTTTTGTAGTACATATCGAAGGCAATTTTGAGCGCTATAATTACCCCAATAACTGTTATCTGTTGGATGGGAGGCCAAGCCGTACAAAATGCACTAATTGCCAACATCATCAGCGTAAAAGTCGGCAAATCTGCACCAATATCCTTAAAGATTTTAGCGAAAGTTGGCAGCAAGAATATAGTCATTGCGAAAAAAATCACGATCGCGATGGAAAGCACCGTCTTCGGATAAGACATAGCCGAATTAATTTCCGATTCCGTCTTGTGATTTTTTTCCATCATCACCGCCAGACGGTCTAGGGTTTCATCGAGTACCCCCCCGACTTCTCCCGCCGCCACCATACTGATAAACAGTTGGTCAAAAACATCTGGAAACTTAGCCATCGCCTCTGCCAAGTTTATCCCCTCCTGAACGTCAGCATTCATGCTTCTGAGCGCTCGCTTCAGTTTAGCATTAGAACACTGCTCGTGCAGCACGGAAAGGCATCTCACGATCGCCACCCCTGCATTAAACATAGCCGCAAACTGACGAGCAAAAATAGCCATATCCTTAACAGTAAGGCTGGTAAGGTTATATTCAATTTGCTCCTGAATCTTACTGAAATCAAAGCCACCTTTCGGTTTTTGGCGGATAACATTGGTAGCCACAGCTCACCTCTGAAAATTTATTAAAAGTTATGACTCATCAGTCATCAGTCATTAATTCAGCCTGCGAACTCCTGACTAATGACTGCTGACGGAACTAATGAGCTTTTACCGGGGCGCTACCAACAGGTGCCGGGCCGATCAAGCGTTCGAGTTCGTCAGCCTTAGAAGCCTTGGCCATTGCCGATTCCCAAGTGACTTTACCGCTCTTGTAAAGTTCAGCGAGAGCCATTTCCATCGTCCTCATACCCAATTTTGCCCCCATTTGGATTTGGGAGTAAATCATCGGAGTTTTGCCCTCCCGGATCAAGTTAGCCATAGCTGGAGTATTTACCATGATTTCCATAGCGCAGCAGCGGCCGCCCCCAACTTTTATGACCAAATTTTGGCTGCAAATTCCCACCAAAGAGTTAGACACCTGGGCCCGAACTTGGGGTTGTTGAATCGGCGGGAACACGTCCAAAATCCGATCGATCGTTGCAGCGGCCGAATTAGTGTGCAGCGTTCCCATCACCATGTGACCCGTTTCCGCAGCCGAAATTGCCAGACCGATCGTTTCCAAGTCCCGCATTTCCCCCACGAGAATTACATCAGGATCTTCCCGCAAAGCAGCTTTTAGCGCATTAGCAAAGCTCTTAGTATCTTCGCCCTTTTGGCGCTGGTGAAACAAACTCTTGATATTAGGAAACACATATTCGATCGGATCTTCAACTGTTAGAATATGTTCCGCCCGCGTCCGGTTGACCAGATCCAACAACGCCGCCATCGTAGTAGTTTTCCCGGAACCCGTTTGTCCCGTCACCAACAGCATACCCCTGGGTCTTTCCGTCAGATCCCGCAAAATTTGCGGCACGCCTAAAGCATCTGCATTAGGGATCTTAGAAGCCAGAGCCCGCATACAAGCAGCCCAAGCACCCCGCTCCCGGTAGACATTGACGCGAAACCGAGCCAATCCCCGAACGCCGTAAGCGCAGTCGAGTTCCCACTCCATTTCCAACTGCTTGCGCTGCATATTGTTGAGCATTTGGAAAATGAGGATCTGCACTTCCTCAGCAGACAGAATGTCGCCGTATTGCGTCTGAGGAGTTAGTTTACCGCTGACTCGGAAGAATATAGGCGCGCCCGCTTGGATGTGTATGTCCGAACCCCCTTGCTCTACCAGGGACTCCAGTACGTCTTCAATCATCAGACCCATAGATACCTCTCCTCGATCAAATTGATAGTTATTGACCAATCTAGCTCAGTTCACAGTCAACTGTTGTCAGTTGTCAGTTGACCGTTGTTATTAATTATTGGTAACAACTGACTAATGACTAATGACTAATGACTAATGACTGCTGAATCAATCCAAAAAGCGTGGTGTCAAGCAGTACGGACAATCCAGCATCTCCGGCTTCAATTGCGCCTGACAAGTTTTGCAGGTAAGCCCCTGCTTGCTTTTTGCTTTCATTTCAGCCTCCAGCCCAGAGTCTGTAAACGTCACCCGCTCGACTTCTTCAAAAGTAGTCGCGCCTTCCCGCACCAACTGCAAGCTGTAAGCCAACAAGGTTTTCATCCCTTCTTCTACTGCTGCTTCCTTAATTTGCTCTGTGGGAGCTCCTTGAGTGATCAGAGTTTGAAGTCGCTCAGTATTTTTCAGGAATTCGTAAACCCCTACCCGTCCTTTGTAGCCTAGGCCGCCACACTTCCGACAAAGTTGCTCGTTGTCTGCGAGTTCCTTCCTTTCCTCCAGCGGTATAGTGTTGGCTTTGTAAACAGTGAGATCAATTTCTTTAGAAGGCGACAGACCGTACTTGCCGAGTTCTGCGGCAGTAGGCTGGTAAGGAATGCAGCATTTGTCGCAAACGCGCCGCATCAGACGCTGAGCCAACACGCCCAACAGAGCGGCCGAAACCATGAACGGTTCTACGCCCATTTCGGCCAAACGGGCGATGGACCCGGCCGCGTCGTTCGTGTGCAGCGTCGTCAGCACCAAGTGTCCCGTCAAAGCAGCTTCCAGAGCCGTTTTTGCCGTTTCCGTGTCCCGCGTTTCCCCCACCAGCATCACGTCAGGGTCTTGCCGCAAAAACGCCCGCAGAATGTTGGAAAAAGTCAAGTCTTTTTCGCGAATTACTTGACATTGGGTAATTCCTGGCAAAGCATATTCGATCGGGTCTTCCGCCGTACTGATATTTACCCCCGGATCGTTCCGTTCCGCCAGAATCGAGTAGAGAGTAGTTGACTTGCCCGAACCCGTCGGCCCCGTCACCAAAATCAGTCCGAACGGACGGCTAGCACTCTCTCGCACTAAAGCCAGAGTTTCCTGGTCGGAGATTAACAAACCCAAACCCAACTGAGTGCTGGAACTGTCCAAAATCCGCAGCACGATTTTTTCGCCGTACCGCGAAGGCAAGCTGTTCACCCGGAAATCCACCGTGCGTCCCTCAAACACCCGGCGGATGCGGCCGTCTTGAGCTTGTCGGCGTTCGGCAATGTCCAGGTTGGCAATAATCTTGAAACGAGCCGTAATCGATTGGACTACCTGCTTGGGAAACCGGAAATACTCTTGCAGCACCCCGTCTTTCCGCATCCGAATCCGCATGAACTCTTCTTGAGGTTCTACGTGGATGTCAGACACCTTTTCCGACAAAGCTTTAGCCAAAATGACGTTGACTGCCTTAATTACCGGAGCCGCCTCAGCATCGTCCAAGGTGTTAGCTAGGTCTTCTTGGTCGGCAGTCTCCTCTTCTAGGGAGAGTTCGCCAAAATCTCCCTCCCCTAAATCCATCTTTCTCTGCTTTTCGGCTGCTGCCATTTTGGCTGCTACCTTAACTTGGTCCTCTTGATAGGCAGAAGTTATGTCCTGATAGTCGTCTGGCGTAATCACCCGTCGCTGCAAAGCCAAGCCGTGAGGCTGTAAAATCCGCCGCAAATCTTCTATGGCATTGAGGTTGTCGGGATCTACCATTGCCACTAAAACCGCCGCAGGCTCAGTTTCAGTCTTAGCTACGGGTAGAAACCGACCTTGGTGACAAATGTCGATCGAAATCTTCAACGCATCAAGCATAACTCCGAGTTGCTCGTTAGACATTTCGCTCATCTCCGGGTCAAATGCTTCAACGCCGTAGACTATCTTCCGTTCAAACATCTGCTGCTTCTTGTAAAGTCGCAGCAATTCTGGGGGTAACGGCTGCCCGGTAAGTGCTTCTAATACCTCCGTCAAACGCTTGCCCGACTTCTGGCTTTCAATTTGAGCTTGCTTCACTTGCTCGCCGTTGACGTAACCCGACAGAATCATCTTGGTGAGAGCCGGAGTAAAAGCGCTTAGAGCAACTATCGATGTGGATCGAGGCGCGGATGTGCTAGTCATAAAAAACACTCAATAGGTGGGAAACTCAGTCACAAAGAGTGCTGAGAGGAAAACCAACGCGGGGTTTTAACCCCCGTATTCTTTGCTTATGGATCAGCTATAGGGGTTCTCAAGCGTTGTGAGGTATGGGGGCTTTGTCCTATGCCTATGCCCACGGAGGCCACGGAGGCCACGGAGCCCTATGAGCACCTCATGTTACTGAGAAAGGCTATATGATTTTCTTGCTCAATCCCTATCTCTCCAGTGTAAGCTCGCACTCCCCTCTAAGCTTCGTCCACAAATTGACGAGATGTTGGAGGGATTTGCGGGTGCTTGCAATCAAATCTTGTTCGTTGAGTGCTAAGTTGCTTACTTACCTGATTAACTTGCGGGATACTCTCGTTATAGCGTCAGGGCACATCACTTGGAGGTTCCCCGTACCGGGAGAGAAAAGCGGGGCGGGGTGTGTGCCCCTCCCAGGCTAATTCTATTTTCCCAAATTGTTTGCTCAAATTACAGCGCCCGTGGTGGCGCGGTTAGCTGTACTAAATTAAAGATGAGCTCTGTTCTGTGATGATAGCTTTTACGAAAGCCTCGATCGCCCTTTTGAAATATATTTTGATTAATTATCTGCGATCGGTCACTGCCCGATCGTCGGCTGCATGATCCCCCTGGGCCAATTTTGAGCAACTCTAGTTTTGGGTCAGTAAATATTACTTTGATTCTATCATGGTGTCCGAACCTTTGTGACGTAAGCTTGACGGTTCAAAAATCTTGGGAAGAGGCAAATTAGATATCAATCGTATTTACAGATGAGCATCTGAGCAAAACCAACTAATCTCTCTCATTTGGCTGGCCAAAATTCGATACCTCAAGCGACTTCGGCGGTATAGAATCTGAAAAACCACAGTCCCAATTCGCATCAAGATTAACAACCTAGTATCTGAGTTACACAAGCACACAGCTAACTACTTAGTTACTCAATACAAATTGCTCTTTCTTCTGACTTGGGAAACTCAGCAAATGGTAAAAAATGCCAGCGTCAGCTTGCGACTAAAACAGCATGACCGATGAGAACTTTAAGTTTCTCTCCTTTTAAGTAAACCTTGAAACATCAAGCCTCCTAATTGGGCAATATTGTAGTAGACTTAACCGCAAAATATACTTATAAAAATTGTTGTAAATGCGATCGCGTTAATTAAAAATCAGGAACCAACAAACCTTGGGTTTGCCCCATTGCTGCCATATTATACGTAAATATTTAAACTGGCCTTTGAATATTTTATGGAAAGGTTTGAGGAATGTCTCCAGAACTGGCGAGACTTCCTCTTTTCACATTGTGCCATACACAGTCAATTCGAGTCCTCTAGATTTACCGGGTTAACTGTATCTGCTAGAATTGATAGGGTTCTGTCGCGCAGCTTTTATGATTGACGAGGAAAAACAGCAAGATCAAGATCCTAACTCAACAGGGGAAACCACCCCAGAGGGTTCGCCAATGGCAAGCGAAAATCCGGCGGCATCAGGAAACTCGAACGAATCGGCGGATTGGGAGCTCGAACTTGCTCGAGCTTATCAAAGTGCTCAGGGCGATCGCACCCCAGCAAACGCATCGGGGCCTACCGTCACCGGCAGTTCAACCAACAGTCCGACTGCAGACGCGGCGGAGCCTTGGAAGAAGGAACTGGCCCAGGCAAACGATGAAAAAGAGGCTTTAAAAACTCAGTTGCAAGCCGCATCCGCTCAACTAGAAGAACTGAAAAATCAAAATCTCCGCTTAGCAGCAGATTTTGAAAACTTCCGCAGGCGTACCCAAAAGGAAAAAGAAGAGCTAGATTTACAGGCAAGGTGTCTCACGATCAAACCCCTGTTGCCGGTAATTGACAATTTCGAGCGCGCTCGATCGCACATCAAGCCGCAAACCGATGGCGAAATGAACATTCACAAAAGCTACCAAAGCGTTTACAAGCAAATGGTAGACGGCCTCAAGCAAATCGGGGTTTCTCCGATGCGCCCCGAAGGCGAACAGTTTGACCCCAACCTCCACGAAGCTCTGCTGAGCGAGCCAACTGACGAACACGAGGAAGGAACAATTATCCAAGAACTAGAACGCGGCTACATTCTGGGCGATCGCGTCTTGCGGCACGCCAAAGTGAAAGTTGCAGCGGCTGGGCTATCTGTGGTAGCCTCAGATGAAAATCCCGATAGTTCGGAAGGTTAATCGGGATACAAGCTACTGCATTCCTCAAAGTCACTGACCCCCGAATAGAATTCGGGGGTTCCCAGGTGGCAGACTCACCAACTTCTTAATTAAAGATGACTAAAAGCAGGTCAGCGCTTGATCCAAAAATTCTGAAAAATGTTTTTACCAGTCTTTGATATTGCTTTAGGACATCAAGTTTATCGAAAATTTGGGTCTAAAACCCCGTCCTTTAACGAAGTGGAGGACGGCTTTACACATACTCAGTAAGCGTGTAAAATAATTTCATGCTAAACATGACGTGGGAATTCAAACTAGAACCAACTCCAGAACAGGTCGATACTATCGAGCGGATATTCGCTGTGTGTCGTTCTGTATGGAACTTTGCTTTGCGGGAGCGCAAAGACTGGTTGAATTCCCGCAAGTCGCCTGTAAATGCTTGTTCCATCGAACAGGAGTACATACTCAGGGCTGACGAGCCATACCCGAGTTACCACACTCAGGCTAAACGATTGACTCTTGCCAAAGAGCAATTTCCCCTGCTCACGAGCGTACATTCGCAAGTATTGCAACAAGTCTTAAGAACGCTGGACAGGGCATTTGAGGACATGAGAGCGAAGAAACTAGGCTTCCCTCGCTTCAAGAACAAATACCGAATGCGATCGTTTGTGTTTCCTCAATTGGGCAAAAATCCCATGAATGGAAGTTTGCTGAAATTGCCTCAACTAGGGTGGATTCGTTTGCGCTTGTCACGCCAAATCCCAAGGGGATTTGAAATTAAACAAGCCAGGGTTGTACGACGGGCATCGGGATATTTTGTCATGTTGTCATTACAGTTAAATGTATCAGTGCCAGATACACCCATATCCGGTCATCCGCGAGGTTTGGATTTAGGGTTTGATAAATTTGTAGCCAATAGCGATAACGAGCAAATTGCTAGACCTCGCTTCCTGCAAACTCTACAACGCGAGTTGAAATTACTGCAAGGTAGATTAAAGCATAAGAAGAAAGGGTCGAATAACAGACATAAGCTCAATCAAAAAATAGCCAGAATTCATCAACAGATGACTGACACCAGGAAAGACTGGCACTTTAAGTTAGCCCACCGTATGAGTGACGGCGTAGGGATGATATTTGTTGAAGACATCGACTTTCGCTCTTGGGCCAGAGGAATGTTGAGTAAACATAGTGCCGATGCTGGATTCGGTCAATTCGTCAACATACTACAATGGGTGTGCTTTAAACGAGGTGTTTTCTTTGCCAAGGTAGACAAGGACTACACCTCACAACAATGTCCTGAGTGTGGGACGCATACGGGCAAAAAGCGCCTAGACGAAAGAATTCATTCTTGTCCAGTGTGTTTCTTTACTGCATCGCGTGATGTGGCAGCGGCACAGGTGGTTAGAAATCGTGGGTTGGAACTAATTTCTGGGCTAGGGCATAGCCTGGAAGTAAAACAAACTGTCTGTGGACTGGATGCGGCGGGGACTGGTGGTAAAGTCAGTCTAGCTGGCACGGGACGAAGCAGAAAACTCAAGAAGTGATTCTTGGGAATCACCCTCCCTTTAGGGCGGTGAGGATGTCAATTCCTACAAATCTAGTCTGGGAATGCTTGTTTAAACAAGCTGAGTCGTTTTTCCTCCCCCAACTTGTAGTTGGAGGTTTCCAAACATCCCACAAAGTTTTATGAGGCGCTATGGGAAAAATTATTGGAATTGACTTAGGCACAACTAACAGTTGCGTAGCTGTGTTAGAGGGCGGTAAACCCGTCGTGATCGCCAATTCCGAGGGCGGCCGCACAACTCCGAGTATAGTAGGATTCGGCAAGGCGGGCGATCGCTTAGTAGGTCAACTAGCCAAGCGGCAAGCTGTAACTAATGCTGTAAATACTGTCTACAGTATCAAACGATTTATCGGACGGCGGTGGGACGACACGGAAGAAGAACGAGCGCGGACTCCCTATACCTGCATAAAAGGCAAAGACGATACCGTTAACGTCCAAATTCGGAACAAGGTTCACACTCCCCAAGAAATCTCGGCAATGGTACTCCAAAAGCTCAAGCAAGATGCCGAAGCTTATTTGGGACAAACTGTTACCCAAGCCGTGATTACAGTGCCAGCCTACTTCACAGACGCCCAACGGCAAGCCACTAAAGACGCCGGTACGATCGCGGGTCTAGAAGTCCTGCGGATCGTCAACGAACCGACGGCAGCAGCCCTTTCCTACGGGCTCGACAAGCAAAATATAGAACAGAAAATCTTGGTCTTTGACCTGGGCGGCGGTACTTTCGACGTTTCGATCCTGCAACTGGGAGACGGAATTTTTGAAGTCAACGCTACCTCCGGTAACAACCATCTCGGAGGAGATGACTTTGACGACTGCATAGTCCAGTGGCTGGTAGAAGCTTTCCGCACTCAAGAAGGCAGTGACCTCTCACAAGACAAAATGGCATTGCAGCGCCTCCGAGAAGCTGCCGAAAAAGCAAAAATCGAACTCTCCAACCGGGAATCCACCTCAATCAATTTGCCCTTCATCTCCTCTGACGAGAAAGGGCCGAAGCATTTGGAAATGGAACTCTCCAAAGCTCAGTTTGAAAAACTGGTGGCTCATTTGGTGCAAGCGACGATCGATCCGGTGACTCAAGCCCTCAAAGACGCAAGTTTGACCCCCAAAGACATAGACAGAATTATTTTAGTGGGAGGCTCTACCCGGATTCCGGCAGTTCAAAAGGCAATTAGCAAGTATTTTGGGGGCGTTTCTCCCGATAAATCCGTCAATCCCGACGAAGCTGTAGCCGTAGGCGCGGCAATTCAAGCCGGGGTGTTGGGTGGTGAAGTCAAAGACTTGCTGCTGCTCGATGTGACGCCGCTCTCACTGGGACTCGAAACCTTGGGCGGGGTGTTCACCAAAGTAATCGAGCGCAATACAACTATTCCCACCAGCCGATCGCAAATGTACAGCACTGCGGCAGACGGGCAAACCTCGGTAGAAATTCACGTACTCCAAGGCGAGCGGGCATTGGTTAAAGACAATAAAAGTCTCGGCAAGTTCCTGCTCAAAGGCATTCCCCCAGCCCCCCGCGGCGTACCTCAAATCGAAGTTACCTTTGAAATCGATGCCAACGGGATTCTCAAAGTGGCTGCTGAAGACAAGGGAACCGGAAAAGAACAAAGCATCCAAATTTCCAATACAGGAGGATTGAGCGAAACCGAAGTCGAGCGGATGCGACAAGAAGCCGAACTTTACGCCGACGAGGACATCAAGCGCGCTCTACTCGTCGAACTCAAAAATCAAGCTGACTCCCTCGTCTATAATTGTGGTGTAACTTTAAAAACCAACGCGCAACTGCTGAGTGACGAGCTCAAGGCAGAAGCGGAAACAGCCGCAGCAGCCTTGCGGGCAGCGATGACTAACCCCGACATCACAATCGAGGAACTCACGCCCGCAATCGAATCTTTCAAGCAACTGCTATACTCGCTGGGGACAGCAGTCTACGACCAAGCCCGCAGCGGGGCAGCCCCGTCAGGATCTGTTGTTGAAAGCGAGATGATGTCAGAAGTAGAATCATCAGAACCAGAAGAGGTTAAAGCGGACGACGACAGTATTGTGCTGAAAGAAGAGCTGCTGGTGGCGCCCCAAGCTCCGCCGGAACCAAAGCCGGAACCAAAGCCGGAACCAAAGCCGGAATCAAAGCCGGAATCAAAGTCGGAACCAAAGCCGGAACGACAGTCAAAACGACAGTCAAATCCACAGTCAAGTCCACAGTCAAGTCCACAGTCAAATCCACAGTCAAAACAAAAACAGAAGGTTCCCGAACCAGAAGTTGATGATATGAATCCTTTCCTTTAAAACTGAAAAACTAAAAATTAAAAGTTAAAAATTAACAATGAGAATTTTTGATTTTTAATCTGTAATTTCAGGAAAGGTCGCCCGTTTCTTTTTCGTACACTTTTTGTTATTTACCTCCAGGCAAGCAGCTCTATGGCCGGTGATTACTATGAAATATTAGGCGTTTCTCGCAGCGCAGACAAAGAAGAAATTAAGCGTGCTTACCGCCGCCTAGCTCGCAAGTACCATCCAGATGTCAACAAAGAATCCGGTGCCGAGGAGCGGTTTAAAGAAATTAACCGCGCCTACGAGGTACTCTCAGAACCCGAAACTCGCGCCCGTTTCGATCGTTTCGGCGAAGCAGGCGTCAGCGGTGCAGGCGCACCTGGGTTCCAAGACTTTGGTGACAGCTTTGCCGATATTTTTGAAAGCTTCTTTCAGGGCTTTCAGGGAGGTGTCGGCCAACAACAGCAAGGTCGCAGGCGCAGCGGCCCGGTGCGCGGAGACGATTTGCGCCTCGATTTGCGGCTGGATTTTCGGGAAGCCGTGTTTGGTGGGGAAAAAGAACTCCGCATCAAGCATCTAGAAACCTGCGAAACTTGCACCGGGATTGGCGCGAAACCGGGAACCCGACCCCAAACCTGCTCGACTTGTACCGGTAGCGGTCAAGTCCGACGCGCTACCCGTACTCCTTTCGGCAGCTTTACTCAAGTTTCAGTTTGCCCCACTTGCAACGGCACCGGGCAAGTGATTGAGGATAAGTGCGAAACTTGCGGCGGCCGGGGCCAGAAAGAAGTGATGAAAAAGCTGAAAATCACAATTCCGGCTGGGGTTGACAACGGTACTCGCTTGCGCGTTTCCAATGAAGGGGATGCCGGCAAACTGGGCGGGCCGCCCGGAGATCTTTACGTGTTCTTGGCGGTGAATGAAGACCCGCTATTTAAGCGCGACGGCACTAACGTTAGCTCGGAAGTGAAAATTAGTTATTTGCAAGCAATTTTAGGGTGCCGGTTGGAAGTGGAAACCGTAGACGGGCCCACGGAATTGTTGATTCCTAGCGGAACTCAGGCAAATACGGTTTTGACTTTGGAGAAAAAAGGGGTGCCTCGGTTGGGAAATCCAGTCAGTCGCGGCGATCATTTGATTACGGTGTCTATTGATATTCCGACTAAGGTGACGGCTGAAGAACGGGAATTGCTGATGCAGCTTGCTAAGCTGAAGGGCGATCGTACCGGTAAAGGCGGCTTGGAAGGGTTTCTGGGTAATTTGTTTCAGAAATAAGCAATTTTTGACACCAATGGGTGTCAAATTTTCCTGTTTGAGGATTCCCCAGCAATTTGTTTTAGTATCTGTCAAAAAATTGTGGGCAATTGCTCACAAAAATCTCAGGTGGGACGCTTCCTGGGCATTGCGTTTTAGCAGCGCTCAAAAAAGTGAGCGCAATTGCGCTCACTTTTTTCAGAAAGAATAATAGTCTGTGTCCAATTGGAAAGAAAATTTTAGATTCTCCAGTTTCCGGGCAACTTGTATAAAAAACTAAGGCTTTCAGGATTTGAGATTGCAAAAATCATTATGAATTCAACATCGAAAATTGAAAATCCCAAATCCCCAGATGCCAAAATCGATCTGCGGGGTACTCCGTGTCCTCTGAATTTTGTCCGCACTAAACTGCGCTTGGAGCAAATGGCACCGGGTGCTGTTTTGGAGGTATGGCTGGATGCTGGGGAACCGATCGAACAAGTGCCCGATAGTCTCAAAATGGAAGGCTACCAGATTCTCGAAACCCAATTTGTCGCAGATGAGCCGGATTCGGGATTTTTTTCGATGAAAGTGCAGCGCCCAGAAGACAAGGAAGCAGGATGAGCCTGAATTCACCATCGATCGTGGGTACTGTAATTGCTGTTCAGGCTAACTTCTACCAAGTGAGGTTAGATCCCGAAGTCTCCATTGATGGGAAAAATGCTCCCCTCGCTGATTCTCCGATTCTCCTGTGCACTCGTCGCACTCGACTGAAAAAAATTGGTCAACAGGTGATGGTGGGCGATCGCGTGGTGGTAGATGAACCGGACTGGACTGACCGCCGGGGTGCAATTTCTGAAGTCTTCCCGCGCCAAACAGAACTCAACCGCCCGCCTGTAGCTAATGCCGATCGCATTCTCCTGGTTTTTGCCCTTGCTGAACCAGACTTAGATCCCGCGTCATTAACTCGGTTTTTAGTCAAGGCAGAATCTACAGGTTTAGAGGTGAGTTTGTGCCTCAACAAATGCGATTTGGTGACGCCCGATGAGTTGGAACAGTGGCGCGATCGGCTTTCAGGCTGGGGCTACGAACCAATGTTTATTAGCGTCCGCAGCGGTGCAGGAGTTCAGGAAGCCCCCGCTAATGATCAAAATGAAGTTTCTGAATCGGAACCCGGTTTCCATGACTTAGGGGATCAAATAGAGCCATCTCTGATGAGTTATGAGTATCACCCCGAAGCTCCAAATTCGGTCAAGGCATTACATCCGTTAAAGCCCGTACATAGCCCGTTGCCGAACTTGCTTCTAGACCACCTGCAAGGAAAAATAACGGTAATTTGTGGCCCTTCTGGGGTTGGCAAGTCCAGCTTGATCAACCAACTGATCCCGGCGCTGAACCTACGAGTGAACGCTGTTTCCGGGAAACTCGGCCGCGGGCGCCATACGACTCGCCACGTCGAATTATTTGAACTCCCCGGCGGCGGACTTTTGGCTGATACTCCGGGCTTTAATCAGCCGGCTCTCGAATGCGATCCCTCAGAGTTAGCGGAATATTTCCCAGAAGCGCGCCAGAGGCTGGCTTCGGGTAGCTGCCAGTTTAGCGACTGTTCGCACCGAGACGAGCCTAACTGTGTCGTGCGGGGCGGTTGGGAGCGCTATGAATATTACTTGCAGTTTCTCGAAGAGGCGATCGTCCGCCAGCAACAAGAGCAAAACTCTAGTAGCGCCGAATCGAGTTTGAAGCAGCAAACCAAGTCGGATGGTACGCAGCATTACGAACCGAAGCTGCAAACTAAAAAATATCGCCGCTCTTCCCGCCGCCTTCAACACCAATCGCTGCAAGATATGTGTCAAGATTTAGACGAGTTGTGAGGAAGTCGCCGCCCATCGCGCGCCGGCACTAGAAAACAGTACCAAGACTTACCCGGAAACCGGGTTTGCTCGACGAAAATACTTCGTTGTACCCCGATGCCCATTTCCCAAAATCGGCTTTCTTTAGTCGCGAGTGCGTAAGTCCTGAGTACATTAATAGCTAAAATTAAATGGCCTTAGATTTGTTAAAAAAAGTAGAACAGAAGCAAAAGTTAGCGGGTACTGCAGGAGCAAAAATATTGTGAATATTCAAGAACTGTTTGAAAAAGGCGGCCCCGCCATGTGGCCCCTGTTGCTGTTATCGATTCTATCTTTGAGTACCATTATCGAGCGCTTGTGGTTTTGGGCGAGTCTCCTGAGCAAAGAAAAGCAGATAGTGAACCGCATTCTTGAAGCGGCTCGCAGCGATTGGGGGGCGGCTAACGAGATTGCCAGACAAGCTAACCGACAGCCGATCGGGCGATTTCTTTCTGCACCCCTGCGGCTCTACAATCCCGAACCAGATTTGTTTCGACTCGCACTTGAAGCTGCAGCCGATGAAGAGTTGGCTTCGATGCGCCGCGGTGACAAAATCTTAGAAGCTACGATCGCTCTAGCCCCTTTGCTGGGCTTGCTAGGAACAGTTTTGGGCTTGATTAACTCGCTCAGTTCCATCCGTCTGGGCGACATCGGCACGGCGGCAACAACTGGCGTAACTTTGGGGATTAGCGAGGCGCTGATCACGACTGCTACTGGGATGATAGTAGCAATTTTTAGCTTGGCCTTTTATAGGATATTTCAAGCTTTTTTGTTCAACCAGGCCAAAATATTTCGCAAAGCTGGAAATGAACTGGAATTGCTTTACAGGCAATACTGGCCTGCAGCTAATGCTAAGGGTCGAGCACCCGGTGCAGAATACAGCAATTCTTCTTTTGGTGCAGATGGTTTGAACAGGCGTTCTCTCAATTCTCAAGAATCGGGAGAACGGAATCGGGAGCCGAAATTGAAAGGTTCCGATCCGGCTGAAGATTCACCTTCTAATAATTAGAATCAAGGAGAACTGATGAAGATTAATCTAGATACTCCTGCGGAAGAGGCTCGGATTGAACTTGTGCCTTTAATTGACGTGATCTTTTGCATTCTGACGTTTTTTCTCCTGGCGGCTTTGCAACTGACTCGGCAGCAAGCCATTAATGTGGATTTGCCTAAAGCGAAGACAGGACAAGTACAGATGCGAGAGATGCTGATTGTCAGCATTGACGATTTCGGGCAAACTTATATCGACCAATTGCCTGTTAATTACCAACAGCTCGATCGAGTTTTAAAGAGTTTCCAAAGCCAGAATCCTACGGGGTTGATGGTGCTGTACGCTCCTCAAAATGCGAGATATGCCAAGGTTGTCGAGGTTTTAGACAAATTGAGAGAGGTAGGGGGCGATAGAGTTGCCCTGGCAACTCTTCCTAGTTCGGCTCCCTCCCCATTGCCCAATACCTCGCTTCCCAATTCTGGCATTCCTGCGGCACCTGCGATCGGCAATTCCGGTCAACCCCTGCCGTCTCCTGTGCCTCCGGGGCAGCAACAGTTCAATCCCAATCAGTTTCAATCCCCTCTCCCCACTCCTGGGCAGCAGCAGTTCAATCCGAATCAGTTTCAATCCCCTCTCCCGGCTCCACAGCAGCCTAGTAACTTTGGGGAAAATCAGGGCATTCCTCCTGTTTCGCCTGCACCCGCTGCTCCCAATTTCAGACCCGGAATCGCCACTCCACCGCAGGATGGCGGGCCCTCGAATTAGTTAGGAAGAAGGTTCGGCAACGGATTGTGTAACGGATGTAACGGATATAACGGATGTCAGTCCGATGGAAGTCGAAAGAAGGGAGAAGGAAGAAGGGAGAACAGAGAAATAGAAATTTTCCCGCTCTCCCGCTCTCCCGCTCTTCCGCTCTCCCGCTCTCCTCATCTCCCCCTCTCCTCATCTCCTCATCTTTCAATCTCCCCATCTCCCCCTCTCCCCATCTCCCCCTCTCCCGCTATCCCCTTTCCTCATCTCCCCCTCTCCTCATCTCCCCCTCTCCCCCTCTTCCGCTCTCCCCCTCGCGGAGAGAATCTCCGCCGGATTTGGTATAAAGGGCTTCAATTCTTTTGGTTCGTACTGAGCCTTTTTTCTCTTGACAAGTAGATACACTTGTATATGCCTGCGGAAGGAACTTTTGCAGACATCTCGGCATCTCTATCCAGAAGTAAGTTATTTCTTAGGACATATGGTAATTTTGTCAAATCATTGTTACATTTTGTAATATATAATAAAGCCAGATGGGAAATCGGGCATCCCGAAACCAATGGTCGATCGCTGAAACAACTTACAAATCTGGTTAATCCAGGTGTTCACTTTTAAGTCACCTTTACTTACAGAGGAGTCAAAGTCATGAGCCAACCAGCAGAATTGTCTTTGGAACAGCAATTTAGCCTGTGTTCCTTCAAAACACAGGTAAGTGACATGAGCCGTGAACAAGCTCAGGAGTTTTTGGTCAAGCTTTACGAGCAAATGATGCTACGAGAAACCATGTACCGCCATTTTCTGAAACACCACTGGGGTTTAGAACCTAACCCAGGCGTTGAATAACCAAGAGTCGCAGTCGGCGACCTCCGTCTCTTACTCTGTTCCCTCAAGCGGAAAGGAGTTGGGGGTGATGGGGCGTCACTCGAAGGCAGAAGGTAGAATACCTGTGTAGAGACTTGAGGAAAATTGGCAAGTTTCTTTGTGGAGTTTACTCGAAGTCGGGAGTCGAACTCAGCAGTTTGTCGATCGACACCACCGGAGATCGCAAAGATAATTTATCGCGCCTCGACTCGAAAATTGGATAACTCTTAATAATAAGTGTTAATTTTTTAACCCATTAAAATTTTTAACAATTCAATATATTTGTCTTTAGTTGCAACGGATGAGGTTTGACAGCAATGGCGCTAGTCGGACATCTGAGCGCGACCTCCGACTCGCAAAACCTTCAATTTTTACATCAAACCCTAGAACTCGCAAAAGTGGACTCTAGAAAGAGTTATTCCCCCTGACGTTCGAGAGTTGCTTCCATTGTACTCGTCAAGTAATGACCAGACATGATGCCGCTAGATTGGTAGTAGCGGTTGTCATCAACCCGGTGAAGGGTATCAAAACCCGTCCGCCGCTGGCGTTCGTCTCCCAATACCCAATAACGCTGGACGATCGACTGGGGAGCAATCCAACCTTCGCCCTCGACGCGGGCGAGTTCGCTGTGTTGGAGTACAAAAGTATACTGCCGTTCATCGCTGTTGAGGTGTCCTCGGTACTGCAAAATAATCTCTTCGCGATCGCCTCCAGGAAATACGAGCTTGGTCACCATACTGAACCAATCTGTTCGGTTCCAGCTCACTAAAGTTTTGCCTTTAACCGTAATTGGCACGCCATTGCGCTCAATCCAGCTTCCTTCGAGCGTCCATTGGCCAGATTCCATTAAAAACGTGTGAGCCACAGTGCTGTTCCTATGCTTTTCCTGCTGGCTACAATGCTGGTGCAACAACGCACAGCCGTTGTCCCTCAGACTCTATGCTATCACGCCCAACTGTTCCAACAAGAGTTAATTTCTCCTAAAAGTACCGATGTCCGGGCACCAGTCACTTGAGGCAGATTGCCGGGAATGCCCCGAACCCGCCATGCGGCTAAAACCGCGAAAGCGATCGCCTCTTTAAAATCTACATTCAAGCCTGCCTCAGAAGTAGTCAACACTTGCACTGGATGCAATTGAGATTGCAATCGGCGTTTTAAGTAGAGATTGTGGCTGCCACCCCCACATAGTAAAACTCGATCGGGCATAGCCGGTAAAAAAGTTTGGTAACTGTGAACGATCGAGGCAACAGTCAGTTCTGTCAGAGTAGCCAGCACGTCAGCAGGACTGAGGTTGTAACCTTCGGCCTCGACCAAACACCTGTCAAAATAGTCTACACCAAATAGCTCTCGCCCCGTTGATTTCGGCGGTGCTTGGCGGAAGAAGTCTGATGCGAGCCAATCCTCGACTAAAGCTTCACAGGGAGTGCCCGATGCTGCCCAAACTCCACCTTCGTCGATCGTCTTAGTGCCGCCTGAGAAGTGCTGTACTGCCAAATCTAGCAGGGAATTCGCCGGGCCTGTATCCCAGCCGGATATGCCATCCCCAAGACTGAAAATCTCAGACTCGTCATTTTTTCCCCTTTTTCCCCTAGCCGGAAGATAGGTAACATTGCCAATTCCCCCCAGATTTTGGATGCAGAGGCTGAGGTTGGGGTCCGCCAGCAGGCAGGCATCAACTATTGGCACTAAGGGTGCTCCTTGACCCCCGGCAGCAATGTCTGCCGATCGAAAGTTACTCACCGTAGTAATTCCTGTCAATTCCGCAATTAGCGCGCCCCGCCCCAGTTGCAAGCTGTAGCCCATTAACGCACCAGCGCTGTCTTTCTGGGCTTTCCCAGCAGGTCGGTGGTAGACGGTTTGACCGTGAGAGCCGATTAATTCGGCTTTATCATATTCTGCCTGAATTGTCAATGCCGCCGTGGCAAATTCTTGGGCGATGGCATCATCTAATTCCGCTAGTTCAGCCATTGACAAAGCTGAGCCACTGCAAACCGAGAGAATTTGCGATCGCAAATTAGCAGGATAAGGGAAAGTCTTGCCGGCCACCAATTGCACTTTCAAGTCTGTTTGGGAACCGACGACATCCACCAAAGCAGCATCAATGCCATCCACCGACGTGCCGCTGATCAAACCGATAACGCGGGTCATTCAATTTTAGATTTTAGATTTTAGATTTTAGATTGTTCACTTTTTCGATTTTTCGATTTTAGATGGTCGGGTGCGATCGGGCGATCGAATATTATTTGAGGTCGAGCGTCACGATCACCACAGTAATATTATCGCGTCCACCTTTATCCTTAGCTGCTTGAATTAAAGCATTTGCAGCGCCCTCGCAGGCGCGAATCGACTTCAGAGGCGAAGCTATCAAAGGATCGGAAAGTTCTTCAGTCAAGCCATCGCTGCAGAGCAGCAAGCGATCCCCAGGCTGCACGTCCACCGGCAAAATATCTATCTCCCGCAAATCATCGCGGCCCAAACACTGGGACAAAACGTGACGCCAAGGATGAGTGCGAGCCTGGTCAGGAGTTAGGGCCTTTCTTTTCACAGCCTGAGCCACCCAAGTCTGGTCTTCAGTAATCTGCTCCAAGCGAGAGCCGTGCAGCCGATACAAGCGAGAGTCCCCGATATTAGCACACCACGGTCTGCCCTCATCCCTAAACATCAGAACCACAGCCGTAGTGCCCATATCAGCACGCTCCGGGTGGTCGAGCTGATCCGTCAAAATTGCTTGATTGGCAATTAAAAAAGCCTTTTCCAACAACAGCGGAGAATCCTCCTGCCCTTCCCAATGTTCGACCAAATAAGATTGAATTGCCTGAGTTGCAATCCGGCTGGCTTCTTGACCTCCGGCGTGTCCTCCCATTCCATCGGCCACTATGAAAAATCGCCCGTCAGAGTCTATGTAGTACGAATCCTGATTTACGGAACGAACTAGCCCTGTGTCTGTCTTACCTGCGAAAGAGCGTTTCATAGATTGGGTGATTGGACTCATCGAACTTGAAAGCTTGATTTAATTGGGTGCGATGTTTTCTTCAAAAACTTAAATCCCGAACGGCAGTTAAAATTTCTGCAGCCCACGATCGCGAGTTTTGGAAAAAGTGCACTTCCTTGACCTCATATTGTAGATCGTATGATGGTAATCCCATCTTAAAATTTTGGTAAATCCAGTAAATTCAGCAGCACCTGCAAAAAAAACTGGATTTATACCCAAAATCCGAGGTTTTGCTGGCGAAAAACCCGCTGGCTGCCAGCGGGTTTTTCGCCTCAAAGCGCGTAAGTGTTGTAAATGTCAGCAATCTGTGGTCAGCCAGCCAAAACTTAACATTCGATGTCAAATTTTGGCTGGCGAGAAATCTCAAACCTGAAATTTCCCATCCCAAATTGCACAATTATGACATCCTGTCTAAGCGATCGATCCGCTTGAACAAACGCAGCAGAGCAAACCCTGCACCCGCCGCCAGCACTGCCACAGCGACAGCCGGCCAGACTTGATTGCTGACAAACAAAATTGTCGCCGACAAAGTAAAAGCACTCATCAGCAAAGCATAATTCGTACCCATTTGAGCGCTGCTCATGCGACGTAGCAAGCGCTCTGTTTCGGCAGAACGGACGCGAATCCGCAAATCTCCCTGTTCGAGTTTATCAATAGTCTCCTCAATCCGGCGGGGCAAACCCAAAGCACTCGAACTCACCTGAGCCGCCTGACGGCCGATTTCGTTAAAAATGCTGCTACTTGTATCATGGCCATTTCCATTACTCATAAGCTGCATGGCAAAAGGTTGTGCCACCTCCATAAAGTTGAACTCGGGATCTAAACCTCGGCCCACCCCTTCAATGGTGGAAAAAGCTCGCATTACAAAAGTAAAAGTAGCTGGGAAGCGAAAAGGT
Organism: Microcoleus sp. D2_18a_D3; assembly: GCF_036702455.1. Taxonomy (NCBI): domain Bacteria; kingdom Bacillati; phylum Cyanobacteriota; class Cyanophyceae; order Oscillatoriales; family Microcoleaceae; genus Microcoleus; species Microcoleus sp. D2_18a_D3. Next base: position 59,451 of record NZ_JAUBTK010000024.1, on the reverse strand, counting down.
TGGTTGTAGGCAATATCGTAAAGGTCGTCCGTAATCGCGCTCACAGACTGATTTTCAAAAGGCTTGTCCATGAAATTGTCCAGCATATACTGGATCGATCGGCGCACCGGACTCATATCACCCGTAGGCACCAAAGCTCCCAAATTGATCAGAGAATCCATAATCCGCTGTCCATCCTTGGAAGCAATCCCGTAGAGCGTCTCCATCAGTCCTTCGCGGACGTTCGACTGGATTTGCCCCATCATGCCAAAATCGTAGAAAATCAGACAACCGTCCGCACTAACAGCGATGTTGCCGGGGTGTGGGTCAGCGTGGAAAAAGCCGTCGTTGAGCAACTGGCGCAAATAAGCTTTTGCGCCCAACTGAGCGATTAATTTGCGATCGATCCCGGCCGCCTCCAAAGCTTCGTAGTGGCTGATTTTAATCCCCGGCAGGTATTCCAAAGTCAGCACTCGCGGAGCCGCGTACCGCCAATAAACCCTCGGCACCCGCACCCAGTCACAGTTGCTAAAATTGCGGCGAAAAGTATCAGCATTGCGGCCTTCATGGAGATAGTCAATTTCCAGCCACAGAATGCGACAGCATTCCTCATAAATCCCCATCCAATCTCGGCCGCGACCCCACTTAGGATGGTTTTGAAAGTATCGGGCAATTCCCTTAAGAATTTGCAAATCGATCTCGAACAGCTTCCGCAGTCCCGGTCGCTGTACCTTGACCACCACTTCCGGGCCCGAATGCAGTTGAGCTTTGTGTACCTGACCCAGACTTGCAGCCGCCAGGGGCACCGGGTCAAAGCTGCGGTAGAGTTCTTGAACTGTCTTGCCCAAATCTTGCTCGACAATTACTTCCAACTGCTCGTAGCTGAAAGCAGGCACTTTATCCTGCAGCTTAGAAAGTTCCTCGACAAACTCTGCGGGGAACAAGTCGGCGCGGGTGGAAAATAACTGTCCAACTTTAATAAAAGTAGGGCCCAACTCCAACAGTGTTTCTCGAACCCAGATAGCTTGAAAGCGGCGTCTGGCAACTTTCTTTTCTTCAGTCACGCCTCCCCAGTAGCTCCAATTTTTGCTGTCGAGCCACAGCGAAGCCAGCCAGAGCAAGACAAAGGCCCAAATGTCGAAGAAGCGCCGCTTCCGGGAGTATTTTTCGCGATTCCAGCGATAAGCTTTACTTTTGTAGGATTTACCAGCAGTTTTTGGCTCATCGCCTTCGCCAGCGAGCTGTCTGGAGCGCTGGCGATTAACAGAGTCATCAAGGAGAGCAGACACTTGGGTTCCCAAATTGCTTATTTTATGTTGTTGCTTTGATTGAAAGTAAGAGCGCAGGAGCGCAAACCAATGCGCTCACGTAGTAAATAATAGTTGTGGTCGAATCGAGCGCTAGGGCAAACTGCTGCGGTAACGCTGCAATTCTGAGCGTACCAGAGCCACTTCGGCGCGCAGCTCGTCAATAGTCGCTTGCAACTCGGCAGGATGGATGTCTTGAATGGTGGTGGTGCTTGCAGTGCCGGTTCTGGTCTGCATCGCCTCCTCCGAAGCTCGATTTGCCCGTTCCACAACTCGATCGGTGAACTGCCGCAGGCGTTCTCTTTGTTCTGCGTCAAATTTGCCGAGCTCAGAGAAAGCGTTGGTTGCTGCGCTTTCTAATTGCTCGTACAGTGCTTCGGCAAGTGCTCTGCCTACAAAAAAAGCATGAACTGGGGGTTTACTCATCAGAACTATGGGTTTGAAACCCCGTCCTTTTAGGACGGCTTTACATTGAATTGAATCCCCTCGCGGGGGGGAGGGGTATGGTTGCCCCAAGGCGTGAGGTATGGTTGCCTCAATCTCTTTTCGGAGTGAAGAGACGACCTGGCAGGTCGTCTGTACTTTCGCCAATGTTTTAAGAGCTTGTTAGGTTGAAAGCACTGTTCCTGTTACCTGAGAACTGTTTAACTCTCAACGACAGAGCAAAGGACTAGCTACGCATCCCAGGGTGTCGTGACTCGAAAAACGTAGTCAGTTAAGACTGAGGCCCGTCAGAACGGCTTGTTAGATTTCTCCTTCAAGCCTCATGCCTTTAGGCTGAGGTTCCTGACAAAAAATCTCTGTGCGCTTCCGCAACAAATTATAACTTGCTTGTCCCCGATGGTGCTTGTTCCCAAAGTAAGGAAGTTTGGGGGAATTGACACTCCCACCCCGAGTGTCGGGGATGGGATTCTTGAGAGTTAGAAGAGGCTAACGCGCCACGGGTTAGCCCAAAAGCCTCGCTAACACTCGCTCCAATTCGAGGTAGGGGTTGCTTTGTACCTAAAGGTTTGCAGCTTGGCAGTATTAATACGCGACATCACACAACCTCAGCGCCGCGCACATATTCTAACATAATTTAAATCAAAATAGAAAACAGTGCTGCATTTTTGGGCGGGCATTTGGATAGCAGAGGCAATAGGAAATATTCGATAAACTCAGACGGCGACTGTTGGGATTTTCAGATTCGATCGAAAGTTTTGCGAAATAGTCGTTGGCGAGGAAGGCATTATTATCTTCACTACCGAGGGGATATTTGCTGACTTATAAAACCAAGTATTTGTCCGATCTTTTAAGGAACAAAAACAATACTAATTTGTCGCAGGTTCGGGAAAAGGCACCGTGGGATCTGCCACAGGGGGTGGCGAATCAGGTGCGATCGAACTATCTGAATTGTTGCCACTGGGACTTGGTATCGCAGGCTCAGGCGATCGCTCGATCGGCGACGCTATTACTGGCGACGGGGATTCCGACGGCGGCAGGGTTTCAGCGCTAGCACTCTCAGGAGCAGGCGGGGCGGGCGCGGCGGGCGGTTCTGCAGGCAGGGGCGCAACTTCCGGTACTGGTGCGGCTTCTGGTTGGGGAGCTGGCTCGATTTCTGTTTGAGGCTCTGGAATGGGGGACTCAGAAGGCTCCTCTGCGGGTTCCGGCGTCGGCGATGGCTCCGGTTCCGCTTCGGGTTCTGGGGCGGGAGTTTCCTGGCTTAGAGACTCAGAAGGTTCTGCGCTAGTTTCTGAGGGATCTATCTGTTCGGGAATGTTGCTGCTGTCTAAGGGGGGTTTGGGACGCTTGTTGAGTTCGATCGGGTAGAGAGGGCTGCTTTCGACAGATGGCTGCCCGAACATCGGCCCTGACAAATCGCGGGATTTGAGCAAATCTTCGAGAGATGGGAAGGACTCACTTTTGGGCCGATTACTGAGAGTCGTGCTGTTGTAGTGCGATGCTAAGTCAAAACCCATCCAGCCTGCAATTGCAGCCGTTACCACAAACGCCACAAAAGTCAACTGCGGCGGGGGAGGTGCGGGTAATCTTAGAGTTTGCTTGCCTTTTCTTTTTACTGATACTCGCTCTGTTTCTTGCAGCATGGTGAGCCAATTTTCCACTGTCTGAGGGCGGTTGTGGGGGTCGATTTCGAGTCCTTGAAGGATGGCTCGCTCGATTCCTGGGCTGAGGTTGGGCTGAAATTGCCGTAACTCAGTCAAGGGAATACGATCGCGCAGGGGTGCTGCTACGGGCGCCACGCCGGAGAGTAAGTAGTAGAGGGTGGCGGCGATCGCGTAGATGTCAGTGGCCGGTGTACATTTACCCTCATAGAGGTATTGTTCGATCGGCGCGTACCCAGGGGAGAGCAAGTTAGTGTGGGTTTGTTTGGTGCCGGCGGTAAAGCCGCGGGCAATTCCGAAATCTATTAACATTACTACGTGAGAATCGGCTCGCCGGATAATATTTTCTGGATTGATATCTCCGTGCAGCAATCCGCTGTGGTGCACTGTACTTACGGCTGAGGCTATTTGCCGAATATAGTGCAGTGCCTGGGCTTCTGGCAGTGGCTGATCGGTTTCGACTATTTGGGCGAGAGTTTGACCCGGAATGTAGTCCATTGCAATAAAAGACTGTCCGGCTTCTTCAAAAAAGTCGATTACCCTGACTATGTTGGAATGCTGACACCGCGACAGGCGTTGGGCTTCGGCAATAAACTGCTGCTGAAATTGGGCAGATTCTGGGTGTTGGCGCAGACTTTCGTTGAGGGTTTTGAGTACGACGGTTTGGTTTAAATGGGTGTGGATAGCTCGGTAAGTGATGCCGAACCCTCCTATCCCTAAAGTCGCGTTAATTGTGTATTTGCCCTGTTGCAGGACTGTTGCTGGCGCTAAGTTCATCTTCAGTTGATGCCGTTTCCCAAACTATGCTACCGCCTTTGGGTTATTTCGCAGAGTTAGGGGTGAGGTTCGATCGGCGCCCTAGTTTGAGCTTTAGCTCTGCTATATCTTTAATCTTGGCATCCCCACGTCATTTTATCTGTAGTTGGTATTGTGAAACTTAACGCTCCGGCTTTGCAATAATAAAAATCCCGCTCTTGTGGAACGGGAAAGCCATCAGGGTGCATCTATAATGATCAGACTCTAACTTATGGGGGGTACAACCCCTCATTGCTTTAGCAAGTCTTTAAAATTAGCCGATTTTTGTAAAAATTTAGGTTTTATGTTGACTTATGAGCAATCTTATGATCACTAAGATTGCCGGATGGCGATCTTGAGCTTGGGGAATTGACACTCTCAGGTCTGATGTTGCTCCCAGAGTCAAAGCTTAGAGACCAGATTACCTTTTTGGCTCAGATGAAGTTCAGGCGAGCGGCATAAAATAACAAAGAGGCATCGTATCGGGCTTAATCTTGAGACTGCAAATGGCTCAAACCTTGTAAATAAAAAGGCTGTAAGCATTCTCCAGACATTGGTAGCCCATAGCCATAAATGCTTCAATCGCTGTTCGGGTTACACACCAAGGTCTGGAGGCAAGCTCAACTTCCCCCCTGCGGGGAACTTGAGCTTAAGTTGTCACCAATGGGGTCTTGCTGGTAACGAGAAGCGATCGATTAGCAATTAGCAAATTAGTAATTACTTATTCTTTGGTTTGAATATGTCTGTTAAACAATCACATTACGAGACTTTACTAGCAGAGTACAGCGAATCTTCGGCCGCGATCGCCCTGCTGAAAAAATATCGGGTTTACATGGAAATGATTCCGAGTATCCGCCGCGCCCATGAGAGTTTAATCACAATTCCTTTGCCAATTGCGCGCTTGCGGGACGGGGTTTCTTATGCGGGAAGCAGCGGCACTAGCATATCGCCCGGACAGGCAGTTTGTTTGCCCTGCGATTTGGCGATTTTGATGTGCGATCCTGAATGGAAAGTTAAAATTGGAGTGGAAATTTTGATTTTCATTCATCGTCCGGGCGAAGAGTTTTCTGAGTTGCTCGGCCGCTGGCGGCAGTCTCAGGTTTGGCTGGATAAAGGTTACGAATGGGTGATGCCGCAGCGCTACAGACATATTTACAGCGATGAAGCTGAGGCTGTTCATCCGCTATTTGTTTTGTTTGAGGAAACGCCGGAACTGGTTCAACGGGGTTTGATGGCGGCTGGTTTGCCGTTTGTAGTGGAAAGTTTCGAGTCTGGGAGTGACGAAGTAGAGGAGGAAGAGTTTCTGGGTAGCGGGGAACTGGGAAGTATTGGTGAAGAGAGTTTTGATTTGTAGGGTGGGTGCGATCGCCTATAGCCATCGTATTGCTTGAAGTAAAAAAGTAGATATTTTTCAACGAACCGCAGAGGGCGCAGAGGGCGCAGAGAAAGAGGAAAGAGAGAAATATTGATGTTTTTGAATCCCGAATCGGGTTGTTATATGCAGATATTTAAAAATATTTTGGGTGAGGAAAGGAATGTTTATGCTCTCCCTAGATTCAGGGAGTAACTCTAAAATCTACAATCTAAAATCGAATGACCCATCTAGCTGGGCCGGAAATGTTAGCTCTCATGCTGGCTGCGTCGCCTAATGTAAAGGTGTGTCTTGATATTTTCCCCTCCAGCATGATATCATCAGGCTGCTCTATTTGGTTTGTTAATTTAGATGGGTTGTTAATAGAGAATTTACTAAATGAACCGCAGAGAACGCAGAGAGCACAGAGGGGAGAGAAAGGGCAAATTAGAATTTATTGATATGAGTATAATTTTCTATTAAACGGGAGCTATTGAGATGAGATTGTTAAAACCCTGGCGTTTAGTTTTATTAGGTATAGTTTTTGGGATGGCTGTAATTTTATCAAATTGCGGCACTCCTTCAAACACGGTTAGCAATAATTCTCCAACTCCGACAACTCCTGCGGCGGTTCCGGCTGGGGCTTTAGTTTACGGTGCGGGCGGGCAGCCGGTGAATCTGGAACCGGGAAATATTACTGATGGCAATTCGGTGATTGTTATCGACCAAATTTACAATCGCTTGACTGATTTCAAACCGGGAACTGTGGAACTTGAGCCGAGTCTCGCTACTGAATGGTCAAGTTCTAAAGATGGTAAAACTTGGACTTTTAAGTTGCGTTCTGGGGTAAAGTTTCACGACGGTACGGATTTTGATGCGGAAGCTGTTAAGTTTAATGTGGAGCGCTGGTGGGATGCGAAAAATCCTAACGGTTTTCGAGAAGCGGGCAAGACTTATCCGATTTGGAAAAATTTATTTGGCGGGTTTAAGGGAGAAAAAGATTCTTTAGTAAAAGATGTGGCGGTAGTTGATAAGTCTACAATTAAATTTGTTTTGAATCGACCTTTTGCTGCTTTTCCCTCGGCGATTGGGTCTGCTTATTTCGGGATGGCAAGTCCGGCGGCGGTGAAAAAAGCGGGTGCTAAATACGGCACTCCGGGGTCGCTGGCGGTGGGTACGGGACCTTTTGTGTTTCAGGAATGGCGATCGGGCGAGCGCATTGTTTTGGAGAAAAATCCGAATTATTGGAAAACTGGGACGCCAAAAGTCAATCAATTGGTAGTTCGTTTTGTTGACGATCCGGCGGCGAGACTGGCTCAGTTGCGTTCGGGACAACTTGATTTTACTGTGGATTTAACGCCGGATCAACTGCAAGAAGTTCAGGGAGATTCTAATTTAGAAGCTGTTGTGCGACCTTCTTTTAATGTCGGTTATTTAGCCTTAAATCCGAGTTACGAACCTTTGTCAAAACCGGAAGTCAGGCGGGCGATCGCCCAAACAATTAACAAGCCAGCAATAGTCCAAGCTTTCTGGGGAGAACTCGGAAAACATGATTCGCAATTTATCCCGCCTGCGCTGAATTGGGCGGCGTCTGATCAAGTTAAAGATTATGAATTTAACCCGCAGCAAGCTAAAGCAATGCTGGCGAAAGCCGGTTATCCGAACGGTTTTGATTTGGATTTGTGGTATATGCCCGTCAGTCGTCCCTATTTTCCCACGCCGAAGCCGATTGCTGAGGCTTTTGCGGCGGATTTGAGCGCGATCGGGATTCGGGTAAAATTGCTGACAAAGGATTGGTCTGCTTATTTAGCCGATCGCCTCAAACCTCCTGGGTTTCAAGCTTTTATGATGGGTTGGACAGGAGATTATGGCGATCCCGACAATTTTTATTATCCTCACTTCGGGCCGGGTTCGACGGCGGATTTGGGAAACTGGAAAAATCCGAAAGTTCTGGAACTTTTGGATCGGGGGAGGGCGAGTGGCGATAAAGCAGCTAGGGCGAAAATTTATGCGGAAGTTAGCGAGATTTTGCATGCGGAAGCTGTGCGTTTGCCGATCGTACATTCGCAGCCGCTTTTAGGGAAACGCAAGAATATTCAAGGTTGGATTCCGAGTCCTTTGGGGTCTGAGTCTTTTGAGGATGTTAGTAAGTCTTGAAAACGGCGGGTTTTACCTGCATATATTGGTGTAGGGGCGGGTTTTACGAGAAATATATGAAATAATTTAGTAGATTCATAAACCCGCCCTCTTCTCTTCGCGGTTCCCTAATAAAAGGCGGGTTTATCCATATCCTTCGTTACTACAAATATTTTTCGTAAAACCAGGCCCTACCAACCATATAACGATATGTGAAAATGCAGCCAAATCCGAGCAGAGCGAATCTCTATTAAAAAAATGATTAATTACATTATTAAACGTTTGCTGGGACTATTGCCCGTCCTTTTCGGAATCACTCTGCTAGTATTTATATTTTTGCATTTGATACCAGGAGACCCAGCTACAGTGCTTTTGGGAGAACGGGGAACTCCCGAACAGGTGGAAATTTTGAGAGCGAGATTAGGTTTAAATCAGCCTTTGCCTGTGCAATATTTGGCGTTTTTATGGAGTTTGCTGCGCTTGGATTTGGGAAATAGTATTATTAGCGGTATTCCGATAATTGATGAAATTACAAGTCGCTGGCCTGCTACTTTTGAACTGTCTGTGGTGGCGATGTTGGTGGCACTTGTTATCGGAATTCCGGCCGGGATTTTGGCTGCTGTTCGGAAAAATAGCTGGCTGGACAATCTCGCAATGAGCGGTTCCTTAATTGGCGTATCTTTGCCGGTTTATTGGTTGGGATTGATGTTGATTTATTTGTTTGCTGTTTATCTGAAATGGCTGCCTCCTAGCGAGCGAATTAGTGTAGATTTGGGGTTTGGTTTTAAGTCGATTACGGGTGTTTATGTTTTGGATGCGTTGCTGAGGTGGGATTTGGCGGCTTTGCGGGATGCGATCGCCCATTTAATCCTGCCAGCTTTGACTTTAGGAACTATTCCTCTGGCTATTATAGCTCGCATCACTCGTTCTGCGATGCTGGAAGTCCTTTCTCAAGATTACATCCGCACTGCGAGGGCGAAGGGATTGCCGGAATATTGGGTGATTTTGAAACACGCTTTGAAAAATGCGTTTTTGCCGATCGTCACAACTATAGGTTTGCAGTTCGGCACTCTTTTAGGCGGCGCTATTCTGACTGAAACGATTTTCTCGTGGCCGGGAATTGGTTCTTGGATTTATACGGGTATTCTGACGCGGGATTACCCCATTGTCCAAGGAGGAGTAATTTTTGTGGCTGTAACTTTTGTACTAATTAATCTGGCGGTTGATATTTCCTATGCTTTTTTCGATCCGAGAATTCAGTACCGTTAATGAAAAGAAAATCAGACACGAAATGCTTGTTTAACATCCGGCTGCAGCAGGTAGTAAATGCTAGCCACTGCAAAACCCAGAGTTAAAAAATTGACTGCTGTACCGCCGCTGCCAAACATTTTGACAATTTGCGCGAGGGTGGCAAGGATATGAACCATTAACGTTCCCGTCCAAGCCCAATTTTTGAGTTGAAACAAACCCCAAGTTAAGAGTAAGGAGAGGAGGCCTAAAATAAAACTTATCGCAGCAAAAATTGCAATGAAACCACCGATTACCGTGCCAACTTTTGCTCCGCCGAAAGCTGCACCAAGACCGCCAAAAATGCCAGCAAAAAGTAAGATGAACAAGCCATCAAGGAGGCTGAAGACGCCGCTAATTAGCTGCAATATTGCCAAAACAGTAACGCTTTGAGGACGATTCATTGTTTGGATTTTCCATTTTTAACGGATTTGAAAAATATTTTAACCTGTTGTGGGCACCGGGCGGATATGTATTCAGGACTTACGCACCGCTACCCGTGAAACCGGGTTTATGAGAATAAGTGTGTCCATACTGTCTCGTTGCGAGATTCGCACTGGCAGATCCCGCAGCGATGGGCTCGCGAGTCCGCAATGACCGAGTTTAGTCGATCGCCCGCTGCCCGATCGGCCTTTGTTGCTGCTGAGGAGCACGCCCCGATCTCCCAAAAATGATATTATTTATTAAAATATATTTTTATTTGCCAGCAGCCGGGAGCGATTTTGTTTAGATCCACCTCTTTTGGCTGAAAAAACTTAACATTTGTTAATAAATTGCAAAGATTAGCTATAATTGTTTACAGGTGCGGGTTGGGGAACTTTTTTAAATTCACCCGATCGGATGAGTCTGAAAGACGATGCCGAGCATCAGCAAAAATTTTACCTTTAAAGGTAATCCTGAGATTAAATTAGGTGAGTCGGTATGATCGTTAGCCCTAAAAAGCAAACTGCTCAGGTCAAGGTGGAAGATACTCAGACTGTAGACACCAAGACCGCAGAGACTAAAATTGCAGATAAAAAAACCGCCCAAAAGCAGTCTCCGAAGAAACCCGCGCGCAAACCGCAGCGGTGGGCGATTGGGTTGGTTGCAGCCGGGTTGCTAGCTGTACCGACCACCATATATATAGCAAAAAGTCGATCGCAGCCGAAAGTAGATGCGATCGCCACTATGACAGTGCCGGTGGAAGCGCAAAACCTCACGGTGCGGATCACATCGAGCGGCACGGTGCAGCCCGTACAGCGCGTCAATCTCAGCCCCAAAGGCTCCGGCAGGATCGCAGAATTATTTGTCGAACAGGGCGATAAAGTCGAAGCAGGACAGATTGTTGCCCGCATGGAAAGCCGCGATGTAGAAGCGCAACTAGCTCAAGCTAAAGCCCGCGAAGCCAGCGTGCGAGCAAAACTGGCCAAAATCGAAGCCGGGAATCGATCAGAAGATATCGCCAGCGCCCGAGCGCGCTTAGAGCAAGCCGAAGCCAGTCTCGCGCAAGTCCAAGCCGGCAGCCGCGTGGAAGAAGTTGCAGGAGCCAGAGCCCGCTTGCAGCAAACTCAAGCAGGTTTGCAGCGACTGCGAGCCGGCAGCCGCGTTGAAGAAGTCAGCCAAGCGCGAGCTCGTTTAGCCCAAGCTCAAGCTCGTTTAGCAGATGCTCAAACCGGCAGTGTCAAACAAGAAATTGCCCAAGCACAAACCCAAATTGACTCGAGTAAAGCCCAAGCCGAACTAACCGCTCAACGGGTAGAACGCAATCGGCCGCTAGTGGAAGAAGGTGCTCTGGCTAAAGATAAACTGGATGAATTAATTAAAGAAAATCGTACTGCCCAAGCTAAATTAATAGAATCCCAAAAACGCCTGCAACAACTGCAAGAAAGTCGGGAGTCGCAAATTCAGCAACTACAAGCTGCTGTGCAAGTCGAGCAGCAAGCATTGAACCAATTGCAAAACGGCACGCGATCGGAAGAAATTACCAGAGCCGAAGCAGAAGTTGCCGAAGCTAGAAGCAAATTAGCGCAGCTAGAAAACGGCAACCGTCCAGAAGAAATTGCCAAAGCCGAAGCAGCAGTTGCTGAAGCAAAAAGCCAATTGGCCGCACAAGAAAACGGTTCTCGCCCAGAAGAAATTGCTCAAGCTCAAGCTGAATTAGCCGAAGCTCAAGCTCAAGTCCGCTTTCAAGAAGTGCAGTTAGAAGATACGAAAGTTCGGGCTCCTTTTGCTGGAGTAATTACCCAAAGATATGCCATCCAAGGAGCTTTTGTAACTCCCGCAACTTCGGCCTCGGAAGCTACTTCGGCAACTTCGACATCGATTGTGGCTTTAGCTAGAGATGTGGAAGTTTTGGCGAAAGTCCCGGAGGCAGATATCAGTCAAATTAAACCGGGTCAAGAAGTTGAAATAGTGGCTGATGCTTATCCAGATAAAGTGTTTAAAGGCCGCGTTAAGTTAATTGCGCCGGAAGCAGTTAAGGAACGGGATGTGACGCTATTTCAAGTGCGAGTTGCAATTGATACGGGCAAAGACTCGCTGCAATCGGGAATGAATGTAGATTTGAGATTTGTCGGTCAAAAGCTGAGCAATGCTTTAGTTGTGCCGACGGTGGCAATTGTGACTAATAAAGGTCAAACGGGTGTGCTAGTTCCCGATGAGAAACAACAGCCGAAGTTTAAGCCTGTTACGGTTGGCTCGACTATTGGCAACAAGATTCAGATTTTAGAGGGTGCAAAAGCGGGCGATCGCGTTTTTACCGAACTTCCTCAAGGTAAAAAATTAGAGGATATTATCAAGAATCAGAAATAGGGCATGGGGCAGAGGGCAGAAGGCATTACCAATTGTGAATAGCAAATTGGTTGTTTCTTCTTTGTTATTTGTTATTTCATGATTGCTCCTTTTTCCCTCTTCCCTCTTCCTTCTTCCTTCTTCCTTCTTCCTTCTTCCTTCTTCCTTCTAAAAATTATGGATATTGTTGAAAGCGTCAAAATGGCCGTCACAACTTTGATGGCAAACAAGCTTCGCAGCACCTTGACGATGTTAGGAATTATCATCGGCAATGCTTCTGTCATTTCGATGATCGGTATCGGGGAAGGAGCTCAAACATTTATCGAGGGACAAGTTAACTCTCTGGGTTCAAACTTGCTATTTATTATTCCCGGCAGTCCTGAAGCGCAAACCCGCCCGGTGATTCCGCCCCAGACTTTAGTAGTGGAAGATGCAGAGGCGATCGCATCTCAAGTTGCTTCTGTCCAAGAAGTTGCACCAACTCTCAATGACAGTCAACTCGTTACCTACCGCAACAAAAATGTCTCATCTTCTATTGTTGGAACTACGCCAGAGTTTCTGACAGTCAGAAGCTTTGATGTTGCCCAAGGTCGATTTTTAAACAAATTAGATTTAGAAAGACAAGAAAATGTGGTGGCTTTAGGATCGGAAGCCGCAGAACAATTGTTTGGCAATACACAGCCAATTGGTCAATACATTCGCATCAAAAACTCGACTTTTCAAGTGATTGGTGTCATGCAGGCGAAAGGCTCAAGCTTTGGCGACAATCAAGATATGAATGTTTATTTGCCGCTGACAACAATGGCTAACAGAATTGTTGGTCGCTCGTCTCCCTACGGTACAAAAGTAACATTTATTTCGGTTGCTATCAAAGATGAAAGTATGATGAAAGCCGCCCAATTTCAAATAGAAAATTTGCTCAGGTTGCGGCACAAAATTACTAAAGAAGATGATTTTACGGTTCGCAACCAGAAAGATTTAATGAATACTTTGGGCAGTATTACTGGTGCTTTGACGTTGATGTTGGCTTTCGTGGCGGCAATTTCGCTGTTTGTCGGCGGCATCGGGATTATGAATATCATGCTGGTTTCGGTTACTGAACGCACGAAGGAAATTGGATTGAGAAAGGCGATCGGAGCTTCTCAGCAAGATATCCTGATTCAGTTTATGATAGAGTCTGTGATTTTGTCAGCGGCAGGCGGGGCGATCGGCACTGGATTCGGTATCGGCGGCGTGCTTTTGGTTGGTGCTTTTACTCCCCTGCAAGCTAGCGTTTCCCCAGTGGCGATCGCACTTGCAGTCGGTGTTTCCGGCAGCATCGGCTTATTCTTCGGCATTGTACCTGCAAAACAAGCGGCTAAACTAGACCCGATTGTAGCATTGAGAAGCGCTTAATTAGTTTGTTGACGGTTGACGGTTGACGGTTGACTGTGGACTGTAGTAATTAATTATTAAGTGTGTCATTTTCGCTGTGCGCCGCAATCCCAATGCCCTGGGATGGTGACGCACAGCAAACAATGACATAGGGCTTTTTTCCTTCTTCCTTCTTCCTTCTTCCTTCTTCCTTCTTCACAAATTATGAATTTTATTGAAAGCGTCAAAATGGCTGGTCAAACGCTGCTAGCAAACAAAATACGCAGCAGTTTAACAATGATTGGTATGATTGTCGGCAACGCCTCAGTAATTGCCATGATTGGAATTGGAGAAGGAGCTCAAAAATTTGTAGCAGGACAAGTTCAATCCCTGGGTACAAACGTATTAATCGTGAGGCCGGGAGTTCCCAACGCTAGGCGAAGTTCGCTCGCAAGTGCGCCTCAAACACTGATAGTAGAAGATGCTAAGGCGATCGCCACTCAAGTCCCCTCCGTCCAAGGCGTGTCAGCAGAACTTAACAGTTCAGAGATTGTTCGCTACAGCAACAAAAATGTTTCTGCTCTAATTTTTGGCACGATTCCAGAATTTCTAGAAGTCAGAAGCTTTGAAATGGCAAAAGGCCGGTTTTTGACCGAACTAGATGTTAAGCAAAGTAACCAAGTTGTGGTTCTCGGTTCAGAATTAGCGGAAAAACTTTTTGGCAATACAAATCCCTTGGGCGAACAAGTGCGGATCAAAAATGTCAGCGTCAAAGTAATTGGAGTATTGGCGCCCAAAGGCACATCTTTTGGTACGAATTTTGACAATTCCGCCGCTGTGCCGATCGCCACAATGGCCAATCGCATTGTCGGGCGCCGATCTCCCTACGGTTTGGCTGTCACGTCGATATTTATTTCGATTAAAGATGAATCGCAAATGGACGCGGCGCAATTTCAGGTGGAAAACCTGCTGAGATTGCGGCACAAAATTACCAGCGAAGATGATTTTACTGTCAGAAATCAGAAAGATTTAATGGCAAGAATGGGGGCAATTTCCGGCGCTTTGACTCTGATGTTAACTGCTGTGGCCAGCATTTCCCTATTAGTCGGCGGCATTGGCATTATGAACATTATGCTTGTTTCCGTTAGCGAACGCACTCAGGAAATTGGGCTCAGAAAGGCGATCGGCGCATCCCAACAAGATATCTTGTTTCAATTTATTGTCGAAGCTGTAATTTTGTCGGCTGCCGGAGGGATAGTCGGTACTTGCGTAGGTGTTGGCGGTATCTTGCTTGTAGGTAATTTCACGCCCTTGCAAGCTGGTATTTCGCCCGTGGCGATCGCTCTTGCTGTCAGTGTATCCGGTGCAGTAGGCCTCTTTTTCGGCGTTGTCCCCGCCCGCCAAGCCGCCAAACTAGACCCGATCGCAGCTTTGAGAAGTGCTTAATCAATATATACTTACTCAGTTACACAATCCGCACCTTTTATGCTGGTAAAAATTATCTTGCTCTAAATATTAAAAAAAACTGTTTTTTTGTAAAATTTTAACAAAGTTGTAGTAGCTGAAGTAGTTTTAATAACTGTATTTTTACGCACATTCAGAGCAGAAAACTTCATAAAAAGTCGGTTAAATATTAAAGATTCAATAAAGCGGGGTTGTGGTGTTTACTTCCCCGCCAGAAAGTTTAATAATATTCAACTAGGGGTAAACACACTTAAGCATCTACCGACTTTACGAAATCTTTGCGATTTAATCAAAATATCCAATAAATAAACATGGCATCTCTGATCCCCAGTCCTAAATTTGACTATCTCGAAGGAACCACCCAACCAGACAGCTTTAACGCCTTGGATGGCAACGACATCATTTATGCCAACAGCGGAGACGACAATCTCGAAGGCGGTGCAGGTAAAGACAAAATCTGCGGCGACCAAGGCAACGATACGATTCTTGGCGGTGCGGACAATGACATCCTCTGGGGAGGCAAAGGCAGCGACCTAATTGGTGGCGATTCCGGCAACGACATCATCTACGCGGGCGCAGGTAGCGATACCATGAGCGGCGGCACAGGCGATGATATATTTGCCATTGCTAAAGGCAGCGGCGGCCCCACTGTAGCCACAGCCGACTACATCGCCGACTTCGGCAACGGCAATGACAAAATTCGATTGTTAGACGGCCTCAGCTTTGAAGATTTAAACATCCAGCAAGGCACCGGAGTCAACAGCAACACCACCGTAATTCAAGACAAACTCACGGGCGAGTATTTAGTAGTATTGCAAGGAGTCAACAGCGGCACAATCAACCGCGAGCAATTCACAAATCAGCTATCGGGAAACCCTGTCATCGAGTGGAACGGAGTCATGCTGAATGCAGTGCGGACAGGCAACACCGCGCCTCCCCTCGCTTCCCGCAACATGGCAATGGTTCACGCAGCCATTTACGATGCTGTTAACTCCATCAGCAAAAAATACACCCCTTACCTCGTGGAAATAGACCCACCCGCAGGTACATCAGCAGAAGCAGCCACCGCCGCAGCCGCCCACCGCACCCTAGTCAGTCTCTACCCGGCACAAGCAGCCACATTTGACGAAGCATACGCATCGTCTCTAGCTAAAATTCCCGACGGCCAAGCCAAACAAGACGGGATTGCCCTCGGACAGCAAGTTGCCGACCAAATTATCAGTTCGCGGAGTACAGACGGCATCACGAATGTAGTGCAGTACACCCCCTCAACCGACCCCGGCAGTTGGGCGCCGGCTCCCCCCGCCCTTGCCGCCGCGCTGGCGCCACAGTGGCCCCAAGTTACTCCCTTTGCCATGACTAGCGGTTCTCAGTTCCGCCCGGACGGCCCGCCCGCCCTTGACAGCGCCCAGTACGCAGAGGAACTTAACTACGTCCAAGAAATCGGCAAAAGTGACAGTCTTACGCGCACCCCAGACCAAACAGCGATCGCCAAATTCTGGGCCAACGGCGCTGGGACGTTTACGCCTCCGGGTCACTGGAACCAAATCGCCGAAGAAACAGCGACTCTCACGGGCCAATCCTTAGAAGATAGCGCCCGCTTGTTCGCCCTGCTGAATATTGCTCTGGCCGATGCAGCTATTAGCTGCTGGGATGCCAAGTATGAGTACAACTTCTGGCGGCCGGTGACAGCTATCCGCCAAGCTGACACAGACAACAATCCCGAAACGACAGCCGACCCCCTGTGGACTCCGCTGCTAACTACTCCGCCGTTCCCTGAGTACACGTCGGGCCACAGTACCTTTAGCGGTGCCGCAGATCCTGTTATGAGTTCTGTATTTGGTTGGGATTACGGCTTTGCCGATCGGGGAGACAGGAGTGTCAACACTTTGCGAACCTATGAAAACTTTAGCCAAGCCGCCGATGAATCGGGCATGAGTCGCATTTACGGAGGCATTCATTTCATGAGTGCTAACGTAGATGGTTTGAGTGCGGGTAGAAATGTGGGGAATTATGTTGTCGAGAATTTCTTAGTCTAGGAAAGTCGGGGGGGTTTACAAGATTATGGGTTTGAGTTTACATCTTTCATCATTTTCAATAACGGGCAAGATGCCCGTTCCACAAGAAATCAATTTTCTTGTGCAATGGGCATCTTGCCCCTTCCGCAAGATGCCTGTTCCACAAGAAATTAACTCTTTGTGGAACAGGCCGAAAAGCCTGTTCCTAATTATTCCAGCAATTCTACAGTGCCGAGATACCCATCTACTCGGACTTTTTGACCGTCTCGCAAGCGAGTTGTAGCTTCAGCAATATTCATAACGGCAGGAATTTTGTACTCGCGAGCGATAATTGCTCCGTGAGATAGTTGACCGCCAACTTCGGCGATAATTGCTGTTGCTCCTAATAGCAGCGGTGCCCAACCTGCATCGGTGTAAGGAACTACTGCGATCGCATTTTCTCCTAAATCTGTGCTCGCGGTGCGGCAAATCTTGACAAAGCCTTCGACACGACCAATACTTGCTGGAATTCCCTGGATGATATTAGTTTCTGATGTTGCGGAGTCGATCGCCCTTGTCTGAGAATTTGGCAGCAAATTGCCGTAGACTACAGGGGGAATCGGACGATCGCGATCGGCTACCAGGCGATCGCGCCTTTGGCTAATTGTATCCTTAAACGAAACACTTGCACCGCTACGAATCCACTGCTGAATTTCCCCAAATTCCAGATAAAAAATATCCCCGCTTTCCTGAAACACCTGCATTGCCAAGCCGCAAGCTTCAATCTCCACAAAAGTCCAGCGCAGGTGAGCCAACAACCGCGCGTAAATTTCGCTAATTTCGTTTTTGACAATCGCTCTTTCTTGACATTTATCTAATCGCCACTTCTGCGAAAAACTCAATCCTATTTCACGTTTTTCAACTAAATTAATTTCGGCTTTTTGAGCCATATTTATTAGCAACTTTTGATAAACTTCCGGTTGTTCTCGCCAAGTAGGAACAGCAATATCCGTTCCCACCTCGCTCAAATATCCGTAGATATCAAGCCACTTTTCAAAATCTGCTTGTAAAGCCGGAGTTTCCGCAAATGTCTGTGCTAAATCTGCGACTGAACCAGTTTCGTCAGACTGCGAAACACCAGCTTGTCGCAATTTCTGAGCCAACTGCTGTAAAGCTCGCACCGAAGCAATTTCAGGAGCGCTGTCATTAGCCAGCCAGTCATCATCAACGCGAAAAATTGCCTTGCGAATAGCCAGCCCGATCGGCCCTAATATATTATAGTAAGTAATCGGTTTTAGCCACTCCTGAATTTTCTCGGATCTCTCCAACAATTCCAACAAATATTGATAATGGGGCATGGGTAATTGGGCATTGGGCATTAATATTTCTTCTTCCTTCTTCCCTTTTCCTTCTTCCTTCTTCCCTCTTCCTTCTTCCTTCTTCCCTCTTCCGACTTCCTTCTCCAAACTTTGCAGTGCCGGGAGGAAAATCGAAGTACGATCGCCCTTAAATTCTGCATTCAGCGCCCTCTCCCGCTGCACCAGACGCCACAAACCAGGCAAATTCGGCAAAATCTTCCCCAAAGGCGGCTTGCCCATTTTTTGCCCTCTCAGCAAAAATTCCAAACCCTGCTCCGGCAATCCCATCATCCGAAAAATTTCGCCCAACAAAGTCGCATTAAAATAGGCGTGAGAACCCAGCAAAGTTGCCGTTTCATTAAAGTTTAAGCCGATCGCGCGATCGCCCAAAACAACCTGAAAAATCTCTCCCCAAACCCCGCAAGTTAGCGGCCGATTAATCGACCAAGTTAGGGGGCGAATTGCACCTGGAATCACTTCTGCTGCAATAGTGCGCGTCCAAAAAGGCTGTAAATTAGTAATTGGGCGGCTTTGCAAAATCCAAACTTTTTCCCCGTCCCAACTCCACTCAATATCCTGCGGGATTCCGTGAAAAAATGCTTCAATCGCTTGGGCTTGTTTCACCAATTCTGCTAAAATCGATTGAGCAATAATTGAATTACTTTGAAGTTCAGTTAATTTTTTTTCTAAGGATTCAGGTTGACTAAAATCAATTTCTAAATGAACCGGAGTAGATTGTCCGCCGACAACAGATTCAGCCCCTCCCGGTAAAGCTTCAATAATAATCTGGGAACCGCCATCTAAAGGATTGCGACTGAACATGACTCCCGCAAATTCGCTGTCAATATAAGGCTGAATTAATACAGCCATTTGGGTGTCTGGCAATTGTCGCTGTCGGCGGTAAGCCACAGCTTCGGAAGTCCAATAAGACTGGCGGCAGCGATTAATTGCATCGAGTAATTCTGCTTCGGTGAAAACAGGGCCAATAGTTTGATATTGTCCGGCTGCAGAACTCGTATCGCCATCTTCTCCCGCAGCAGAAGAACGCACAATCATTCGATTTTGGATTTTGGATTTTAGATTTTGAATGAAAGCATTGGAAATTGACAATTCATCACTATTTCCTCGATGCCCGATGCCCGATGCCCGATGCCCGATGCCCGCTTCTGGTGATAATATCCAACCAGAGGGTACATTAAACCCGGCTCGTTTGAGTTGAGACAATTTAGCAGCTTTATCGCCGCAGATTGCAGCATCTAACGAATCATCAAGAGAAAACAATTGCTCTGATTTAGATAAAGCCATATCATCACCCTGACGAAGACTAATTGTGAAGAGTAAAAAGGCTAATCCTGCTGCTGCTAAAAATTCGGGCATTGATTGTCGCCACACCCAAACCCAGATTGGGGTACACAGACACCCGCAACGGGAAGCAAAGAGTCTCGCCCGATCGCCCTTACCCCACCACCGCTGTGCCAAACCCCACACCAGCAGCCCCCAAATGCCCGATGAAACAGCCATCGGCGGCGAAAATACCAAAAGACCCCAAACAGCGTTTGTCACCCCTCCACCTCGGGTGATCGCATATCTGCCCGCAACTAGCGGAATTAACAGGGCGATCGCGATCGCAGGTGCATCCGGGAAGCAAAATCGCCCCGCCAAAACCGGCAAAATTCCCCTGGCAATTTCCGCCAACACCGCAGCAATTCCCGCTAATTTGCCCCCGTGAATGAAAGCTGCCGACACGCCCACATTCCCCGTTCCCAGCGCCCTCAAATCTCGGCGGCTAAACACTCGCACCGCCCATCCCGTTAGCGGTAAAGCACCCAGGCTGAAACTCGCAGCCAACAGCAATGCTATTGTCCCCAACGGCATAAAATCTGCTCTCCTATTTTCAACCTCTAACCATTATGACCGCAATTCTGTCACTTTTTCTGTCTTCAGATATATCAACAAAACGGCATTAGCACTTAAGATAATGTAAAAGTAGAGTAGATAAGGATTTAGCCTAATGATAGATATCAGCTTGACCACTCCCATAGCAGTTGTTGTTGCACCCATCAAGCGAGTAATGATTGAGCTGCTGATGCAGCAGCCAGTGCCGGAATCAAGTGTCAGCTTGAGCACTCCAATATTAGTTCTTGTTGCTGGCTTTATTGCTGCAGCTACGATCGGCTCGATCGCCTGGTACAACTCCAAGCGCCCACCCGGTTGGGAAGCCAAAGAACGCCCGGATTTTGTACCGAAAGTTGATAAAGACGATTTGATTGCTGAAGTTTCTGAGTCAAAGAAAAAATAGAATAAAGCTGTTTTAGCTCGGAAAAAGCTTTGAGAGGAATAGGAATTACCCTTGCAGATCGCTCCGGTAGGGTGCGCCTTGGCGCGCCTTACGCTATTTAGAAAGGCTTTGAGTGAATAGTTTTAATTGACCGAAAGCACTAATGTCAATAAAGGGAGCGCTCATCCCGCGATCGATCGCTTTCTTTACATTGATGCCAGATATCATTAGATAGATTTAATCATAGACAGTTAGAAGTTGACTACGGCTTGGGAGTTCTCTTGAGATTAAGCCTCTTTTGGGGGGCGGCGTTTGAGATATCTCACCACTTTTTCGTAAATTTGACTGCTAATGCGATCGCCCCGCCGACAATTTTCCCGTTTCATGTCATCAGTTTATTGTTTTGAGGTATTGGCGATCGCTCTCCACCAATGCGGCTGCTTGAGGCTGTGACTCTGTTTCTACGCCTAATTCCGTCCGCTTCAAAACCAGCAGCGTAATATCATCAAACACTTTTTGATTGCCGATATGTCGCCGCACATCGTCAATCACCGCTTGCTTGATTTCCCCAGCCGATAAATGCCAGTTTTTGCTAATGACTTCACACATCGCCTCCACGCCATATTGTTTTTTCTTAATGTCTTTTGCTTCGGGAATACCATCGGTATATAGCACTATACCATCTCCTAGCTGTAGCTCCATTGAAATATGACTGATGAACTCAGCAATGTCATCCTCAAGGGCAATGGGAAAACCTAAATCCATCGTATCGATACGTTCTACCTGTCCACCGTTTCGCACAATAATTGTTTCTTCATGCTGACCGCTAATGCTGACGAGTCCTTGGGAGTAATTTAAAATCGCTAGGGTGAGGCTTTTCTCAGATTTCATGCGCTGCACGTTTTTGTAAAGGGTGCGGTTGAGCGCATCTAAGAACCGAACCGGATCAGTTTCGTGGATTTCCTTGAGGGTGCGAACGGCGGTTTGCGCCATCAGCATCAAGATACCGCTTTCGAGTCCATGTCCAGTGACATCGCCGATGCCCAGAGTGACAACGCCATCGGTGTTTAAGACATCATAGTAGTCGCCGCCGACTTCATCGGCAGCATCCATATATCCGGCAATATCGAGTCCGTCGATTTCCAGTTCATCAGGATTGGGCAGAATCATTTGCTGCATCTGACGCACAATATCCAATTCCGCACCCATGCGGAGATTGTCTTCCTTGAGTCTCTCGTTGAGGGCAATGATTTCTTCGTTAGCGGTTCCTAGTTCTGCGGTGCGTTCTTTAACTTTATCTTCCAGGGTTTCAAAGGCTTCTTGCAGTTGTCGTGCCATGCTGTTAAAAGACTTAGCGAGTTCCCCAATTTCATCATCCCGCTGGTTGTCTGTGGTACTAAAATCACCATTAGTAATTTTTTGCGTTGCATACATTAATTGGCTTATAGGAGCAGCAACTTGGTCACGCAGAACATAAAACAATATGATCACTTCAATAAGCAGTGAAATAAATCCTATTATCAGCACAAAGCGAGCCGCTTCTGTGGCTGATTTCGTCACAATTGCTTTTGGTAAAACCGTCACTAAATACCAATCTGGCTCATCTAACTTTGCTACAGCTAGGAATTCCTTGTCTTGGGAATTGTCAATAATAACTTGGTTGGGATTTCGTTTTTTTACCTGTTCAAATATCCGTTGCAGATGGCGATCGTCAGACTTCAAAATATTGAAAAAACCCGCTTCTTTGTGGATCTGATCCATTTTATCCGGGTGAGCTACTAGCCGCCCATCGGCTCGAAAAATCATGTTGTATGTGCCTTTCAGTCCTTCATTAAGAGTCCGTTTCTGTAAATCATCTATTAAAATATCATGCCCGATTGTAGCAATATGCTTGCCATCTACATCTAATGGTGTCACACAGGATGCCATCCAAGCTACAGCTACTTGGTCGTAATAAATGCCTGTCCAGACTGTTTTGCGTTCTGGATCGTGGATAGGGCGGGTAATTTGGAATGACTCATCATCTGTGACGCGGAACGATTCACTAGAAGGTGCTTTTAGCGACCAGGGATACTGGTGCATATACATGATCATACCATTCTCAGGAATTTGCGTATAGGTGTTAGCAAAGCGATTGCGCCATGCTGGGCCATAAGCATTTATTGTTTTATAAAAAGCCACTATTCGCCGCTGCATTTCAGTATTAACATTGACATTTTTACCGAGGAATAAGCCCCCTGTCTTGTCGATTTGAAACAGTTCAGGGCGATTGCGAATTGAGCCATCTGGATATTTGACAAAGTTTCGATCGAATTCAGCTTTGGGGTCGCGATCTGCTTCTGCTTTTAGTTGCTCTAATAAAGCTTGTTTGAGCAACTTATGATTATCTTCAGCTAAGGCAAATAAAGTTCGTTCCCGTTGACCCCTTTCTGTAATATATTTAGCAAGTCTATCTAGGGTTTCAGATGTCAGACTTGAAACTAAATGAAAATAACTAACTGTAGTAAAGAAAACAATCACAGCACTGATTCTCCACCCCATCTGTGTCAGCGTCTGACGGGTTAAAGATTTCTTGGGTTTGGATGTAGATAATTTCATTGTCACCATGATATTTGGGGGGACTTTTTCCAGCAGGATCTATTTATGATTCACCAGTAATAAGGTGAAATGAGTAAATATTTTTGGCTTTCTGAGTAGTTTAGTCAAAGGAATGTGTTCGTTGGCTGTTTTGTATTATTAGCTCAACGAGTCACCTTCGCCTGTATTACCTGAGTTCGACATAAGGAATAAGCCTCAAACTATTATCCTTACTTGGTTCCATCAGTTTTATAGTTTCCTTTTCTTCGGCAGTTATTGCGAATATTCGCAATAACTGCCTAGATTGTCATTAAGTGTTCTAGTTAACACATTATTGACAAGTGAGGAATTAGCTGTAACTAACACTACCAAATGATTTGAACATATTCTCTTACGTCGAACTCAGGTATATTATACCCCGTTGATATGTTCTATATCTGCGCTCTATTGAAAGCGGATTCAAAGAAATCATATTCCCTGTGCAATTTTAGTTAGGCTGAGGCTGAAAAGTCGGGCTTATAAAACTGCTCAAACAATTTATCAAAAGATATCACAGGTATAGCGGTTCACTAAGAATAATTCACACTTTCAGCATGGGTTCTAGTTGTTGCGGTGCATTATTAGGAGTTTCTAGCTGTCGCTTCAGGACCAACAAAGTGATGTCATCAAATACTTTTTGATTGCCGATATGTCGCCGCACATCGTCAATCACCGCTTGCTTGATTTCCCCAGCCGATAAATGCCAGTTTTTGCTGATGACTTCACACATCGGCTCCACGCCATATTGTTTTTTCTTACTGTCTTTTGCTTCGGGAATACCATCGGTATATAGCACTATACCATCTCCTAGCTGTAGCTCAATTGAAATATGACTGATGAACTCAGCAATGTCATCGTGGAGGCCAATAGGAAAACCTAAATCCATCGTATCGACACGTTCTACCTGTCCACCGTTTCGCACAATAATTGTTTCTTCATGCTGACCGCTAATGCTGACGAGTCCTTGGGAGTAATTTAAAATCCCTAGGGTGAGGCTTTTGTGAGATTTCATGCGCTGCACGTTTTTGTAAAGGGTGCGGTTGAGCGCATCTAGGAACCGAACCGGGTCTACTTCACGTATCTCCTTGAGGGTACGAACGGCGGTTTGCGCCATCAGCATCAAGATGGCACTTTCAAGTCCATGCCCAGTGACATCCCCGATGCCCAGAGTGACAACGCCATCGGTGTTTAAGACATCATAGTAGTCGCCGCCGACTTCATCGGCGGCCTCCATGTATGCGGCAATATCGAGTCCTTCAATTTTCAGTTCCTCAGCATTGGGCAGAATCATTTGCTGCATCTGACGCACGATATCCAATTCCGCACCCATGCGGAGATTGTCTTCCTTGAGTCTCTCGTTGAGGGCAATGATTTCTTCGTTAGCGGTTCCTAGTTCTGCGGTGCGTTCTTTAACTTTATCTTCAAGTGTTGCAAAAGACTCCTTTAATTGTCCGCTCATTTTGTTGAATGCAGTTGCTAGATCGTGCATTTCATCAGTCCCCTGGACATGAACAGTTTGATCCCAGTTGCCAGTAGACAACGAAGATGCAGCCTCGCTTAATTGCAGCACAGGCTGAGTTAGTCGCCGCGATAAGAGCAGGGCAACGATCGAACTGATTGTTAGCACCACGGCTGAAACTGTCAGCGACCATAACAGTTGATTCTGAAGCGCTGCCTGCACAGGTTTTGTGGAGAGTGAAACCAGAATTGCCCCTGTTATCTGTCCTGTCTCGTCAATTAACGGCGTGGCAACTTTCAAGAAACCATCTTCTTGATAACTTTGGGTCAGTTTTTGAGCTATACTGTCCTTCAACCTTTGGGTATCTGTTGGACTCAGTTTTTGACTCAATCCAGAATTGTCTGCCACAGCCGTTGCATTGGTGGTGGCGTTGAGACCGACCACCCAGATGCCACCGATTTCTCCACTCGTTAACAATCGCTTGATCAAGCCATTGATTCCAACTTGTTGGCGCAACCGCTCAATAAACGAAGCGTTATACCCAACCTGCACAATCCGGCGACGATCGACCCCTGCTACTGCCACATATTTGTAGATTTGCTTATCGTACTCTCTCACCTGGGCATCCTGAACAACGGTAGATTTTGCTCCTGTTAGGAGGGGCCAAAACATAGAAGCCTGGGGTTGTTTAGCCCGATCAGGACTAAACGTGAACGCGAAGGGAGCATTCTTCAAATAAGCCCGTCCAGTTTCATCCGTAATCCAGAACTCCTCCACGACGGATTTGTTGGCGATCGCACTTAACCGTTGATTGATTTGTTGGGGGCTGAGATTCGCTGCTTCAGCTATAGCAACCAGGTGAGCCGAGATCGTGGCTTGGGCAAGCATATGGTCTGCGATCGTATTTTCCACATCTTTGGGAACTTTCTCAACAAACTGAGCACTGCGAGCCAGGGATTGAGCGACTTGCTTACCTTGTGCTTCAGTCTGTGCCAGGAGAGCGTGTCGGGAAGTCCAGGTCAGCAGAGCAACGGTAGGAAAAAGGGCAAGGGAAACCAGCCCGATCGTTGTTAAGAGGATTTGTCTTTGGAGTTTCATAAGATTTCCATGAGTGGGTGGGCTATTCAAAGGGTCAATGCTGGCTACAGAAAAATTTGCCCATTGCCGAAGGAAAGATAACCCACCAACCCCACCGCCGCGACGATTTGCAGAACGAAGGGAACGACGAGGGCAGTACAAAGCTGGAATTTACCAAGAAATTGGGTCTAAAGCCCCGTCCTTCGCTCGACGGCTTTAATTAATTATCAACTTTGGTTAATTGTTTTCTTGAACTTTCTTGCATTGTGGTCATTGTAGAGTACAATAACTATACTACAGGTAGAATAACCGCCGCTACACATGAGACACCACGCTCAAACGACTGGTCCCAAAACAATAATGGTTAGTGGGTAGCGAAAACCACGAAAAACATAGCTGGGCTAACTAATGTAAGCCAAAATCAGAGACTAAACTTTTTATTTCTAAAATGTACTGTCTAAAATGTACTGTGGGGCACACAGAAACAAGAGAAGCAATTCTCGAAAGCTTGGGGAGACAAACCCTCGCGAGGCTATCTAAATTAAGCTCGATATTTGGTTCTTTTGAACGGATACCTGGTTTAAACACTGCCGCAAGGATAGATAGTTTTAAGGTAGGTCGCAGAACCAAGAATCCCCTCGCCTTCAGGCCGGGGAGTGTCAAGAGAAGTATTTTTCCAAGATTTCACGGGTATAGCGATTAACTAAGAATAATTACGCCTTTAGTATCGCTTCCAGTTGTTGCGTGGCGTTATTAGAAGTTTCTACCTGTTGCTTCAAAACCCGCAGTGTAATATCATCCCTGGCTTAGCGGGACAAAAACTGCGTTTTAAGCCAAAACAAAGCCTAAACAGGCTTTATATGAAGCTGTAGACATCCCTGTTTTCTTGCGACCCAGCATTTCTGAGATTCGCTCTCAGCCGTTTACAGACAATATGCCCTGTACTATACAACTTTTTAGGTCGCATAGGAAAAAGTTTTCCCTCGCAAGCGACACCAATCTGTCGGGAGAGATCAGGGCAAAACTTCTGATATAGAAAGATTCAATAGCACCCTGATGGCAGGGATATCTCGCTATTGTAATAAAAACTCGGTCATTTTATAAAAAGCTTTCCAATTATGTGAGAGCTACGTGGTATTTTATCCATCATTACAATGCTTCTTTACGCCTAAAAGTGTTTAGGGTTTTTCCTGGCTCAGTAAAATACTCTTAAAATTTAAGTTTTGTAACGGAACTTTCCTTGGCATCTTCAGCTAATTAACTCCGAACAAATGTCGAGTTTAGCACAGTTAGTCGGTGGAGTAGCTCACGAAATCAACAACCCAGTCAGTTTAATTTATGGTAGAATAGTTCAGGCTAATCAATATGTTTTAGCTTTATTAAAGCTGATTAAAACTTCGCAGCAATACTGTCGCTAATTCCCAGGAGAAATCCCATAAAATGTAAAATATATTGTTCTGCATCCTATCAAATAAGCATAAAAAGCGTAAATTTTGTTGAGCCGATTGCCGATATACAAGCGTTTATGTAGTTTCAATAAATTATATTATTTATGTAGGGGCTAATTTCAGACAGCCCCTACATCATTTTTGGTTCGGCTAGCTTATTTTTGCAGCGGATTGAGTTTCGTAACGGAACTTTCCTTGGCATCTTCAGCGCTATCTTTGAGGAAACCAGAAGCATCCTTAAAGGCGGCGCCTACTCTCTCTAAAATATTGGCATCGGGATCGCTGCGATCGAATACGGGTTGAGCCTTAGCCGGCTGTCCGTCTGGCGCTTCTAACAGAGTTTTATCTCCGCCGAGTTCGAGGTCAAACTTGTCAGTTTCCATCGGTGCAGAACCCGGATAAAGCAGCTTGGAGGAATTAGATTCAGCGGTAGTCGAGGCCAGGAGACGATCGCCTAAGATCGACAAATCAGCCCGATTCTTTTCTGCTTTAGCAGGCGATTGATTGACTTTCGGGTCAGTAGACATTTGATAATTCGTGTATCCATCTCCACCGGCCTTGTGGGGGTTATTCATTCCTCCCATTTGGACGGGAGGATTCTCAGGCCGAGCACCTCGAGAATCGCCCGCATTGCAAGCGGTGCTGGTAAACAGCAGCACACCTGCCATCAATACAGTCAAAAATTGACCGATACGCAGTCTTTTAAAAAAAGCAGTTACTGTGTTCACAAAATTTTTCCGATTCTTTACTACTACTTGTCAAGAGTAAAAATAAACTCCCCATGCCTGCCTCTAACGGCGGTAATATTTTGCCACTAATTGCTATCTATTTTTTTCTAACTTTAGAGGGATTTAAAAAGGGCGATCGCCTTCGAGAGATTATTTTTGGTAGGACTAACACGCCGGTATGTAGAAACCCGGTAAAAAAACCGGGTTTCTAGAGAAAGTTCGGTTGAGAAACTCGCGTACCCGACGGAGAAGAAAAGGGCGGAGGTAGTTTCAAAGCGTAGTCTTCGGGTGCGTGCGTTCCAAGAATTGCTCGATGACAAAAGCTTTTCTGTTTTTGACCCCGCCCAAAAACGGATACTTGCGAACGACTCCTGCCGTGGAGTTAGAAAAATTTTAGACTCTTGTTCAACCTCCCAGATTCATCTGTGGAGTAAACATAACATCTAAAATCTCCAATCCACTGACGCACCCTACCAGCTACTAACCTCAGAACCCTACTGCTACTCTGGGAATTTTTCGACTTTCGCTTCAGCTTGCAAAGTCAGCACACCAGCTTCCACATTTAGCTGCTGAATTCGCAGAGACATTCCCTCAATTTCAAAATTTCGCAAGTTTAAAACCTCACCAGCTTTGTCCGCCAAAGCTGCTGTTAACTCCGGCGAAAATTCCTTGTTTTCGGGATACTCGACATCCTGAAGAGAAATTGCCCAACCGCCCGCTGCGATCTGAGGTTTTGATGTAAAATAAATTTTTTCAGTAGAGGCAGTTTCCTGCACCAATACCTCAGCATTTAAAGCGATTTTTCCAGCTAGCAATTGGCACTCAATAGTTTTAACGTCTATTGTCTGCTGTTGTCCCTCAACAGTAACTTTTAAGTTTTTCAGTTTCCTGCTGATGTATTCGGAATTAAAAGCGCGGTTGATATCGCTTTCTGTTAAAACTGCGCGCGCCGCACCGAAGGCAGGCCCGTTCAGTTCAATTTTGCCAAACATAGCGGTCAGGGGATTGACAGCAATATCCTTTATGTGAATTTGCAAATCTTCCACGCGCAAATCTTGTTGCATTACCAACCCTGTGCCCTCAACCGCAACGGCCTCTACTGAACCCTGGGCTAGCTGGATCGGATCGGTATTGACTGTGACAGACAAAGTTTCGGATTCGTCTAATTTGCTCGCAATAGCAATCTCCGCCACTTTGTCGATCGCCTGTTCCCCTAAACTTCTATTTTGTTGAAGCACGCTCAGAATTCCTAATAATATTGTTTTCAAAATAGTAGTTAATACCTAAGTCATTTACCGTCTTCCTCTCGGCAGGTTTCTCGTCTGCAAAAAACTCAGCCAAAGACAGAGGGTTTCCAAAAAATTGCTAAAATTAATCAGGTACTCTTCGGCGCACTCTACATTGACCGAAAGCATCGATGATACAAGCCCCCGGATTCATCCCTCCAGAAATAAAAAACTTGTATCCGATGAAACTTGCCCCCCGAATTTATCCGTGGGGTCAATGCTTCAATTCTTTAATCTAAAATCTAAAATCTAAAATCTCAAATCGATTGACTCGGTGGCGAAGCGGGGAAAAATCAAAAACTCGGATTTTTGCCAAAAGTCTTTTCGAGAAGTTCGATCGCCCGCTACAATAAGTAAGAGCAGGCACCGCTTTTTGCAGTCAGGAACCTCAGCCTAAAGGCATGAGGCTTGTAAGAGATTCTTGCGAGCCGTCCTGACGGGCCTAAGACTTTCGAGGTCTACGTTTTTTGAGTCACGACACCCGCTTGATGCGAAGCTAGTCCCCTGCTCTGTCATTTGCAGTTAAACAGTTTTAAGGTCACGCTTTACAGTGCTGCAAGTTTAACAAGCTCTCAAAACAAAGGCGCGTGCTAACTTTACCCGTAAGGGAGTTTTGGAGAAGACCACATCTCCACGGAGGGGCAACCATACCCCTCCACCCCAATCCAATGTAAAGCCGTCCTAGAAGGACGGGGTTTCAGGCTCATTTTTCTGATGAATTCAGAATCAACTCTCGCTAGACTACAAGCTACACTTCCCGGCGGAAAACTGCCTTCTAGCTACGGGGTATACTTCAAAAACACCCTAGTAGCCCTGTGTCACGCCCTAGAAGACCACATTTTGCAAACCAGTGGCGGGGACAAGATCGAACTCAAACCCCTAGTTTTGGTGATGTTTCAGCAGGGAAAATGGTATTTACAGGAAGCCGATCGCTACCTAGATATTGCTAATGCCTCTCGGCGCGTTGTCATCGGTGCAGTAGCCGACAGTGGTTTCGCTACCCACAAAACCGGTCAATTAGAAAATGTATCTTTAATAAATCTCGATGAGAACGACCCGATAATCCAAGAATGGAATTTAATCATCCTCGCCCCGACATACAAAGCAATGGTGCTTTGCCGCGAACTTTCAGACCAGGAATACTTGCCCGATGGCAAGCCTGAAGTAGATATAGAACGAAAGTTCTACGGTTTGTGGTCGTTTGACCAGTCTTTGGTGTCGGCTGCTGCAGAAATTTTTATAGAACAGACGCGACATTACAACGCCCCCCTAGCCGAAAGTTTGCTGGAAATGCACCACGAAATCCTGGCAACCAAAGGCCCGCCCTTGGCAGACATTAGTGGGGTGGTATCGCGGATAGTCACTTACCTGCAAAGTTCTCAGCAGCAAATGGTAGCAATTAACCGCCAAACCCGCGAGTTGTGGGAATTGGAAGGTCAAGCTTTGCGCGTCAGCCGAAATTTGAACGCTAACAAACTTCAAGCTTTTCTGCGGATGGCCCAGCGCGTAGACGAACGCGATACCGCAAACCCCACAGCGTCATTGCAGGTGGCGGCTTTGTCGGAAACTTTGGGTCAACTGCTGGATTTGCCGGCTTTGCAGTTGCGGAGGCTGCGGCTGGCTGGATTGCTATTTCGAGTCGGCTTAGTTTCTGCCCCGAATGAGGTGTTTGATCGCACCCCCGATCAATTCGACCCAGCAACTTTCTCTTTTTGGCGCGATCGCAGTTTCATTGGTTCCCAACTCCTGCAAGCAATGCCGGAACTAGCACCTGTGGCGGAAATTGTCAAGCATAAACTCGAATATTGGGACGGCAGCGGCAGGCCAGACGGTTTGCGAGCCGAAACCATACCCGTTGCTTCGCGGATTTTGGGGTTGGTCGCTTATTTTCAAGAACTGACTCAACCGCGTGGCGATCGTCCGGCTTTGAGTTTGAGCGAAGCTTTGGAAGAGTGCCGGGAAATGTCGGGCACTCGCTTCGATCCGGCTTTGGTGGAAACTCTCAGCAACGTCGTCAGACTGACAGAAATTGGTGTCATGCAGTTACCAACTCGGCCCAGCCAACTGCCGAATGTATGGTTGGAGGATTTGGGCGATCGAACGACCGCGGCAGCTCCGGCATTATAAATTGACACTCCCCAGCCTAAAGGCGTGGGGATTCTTAATTCATCGACTGACCTTTAAGCACCATGTCCTTGCGGCAGTCCTTAAACCTTTCAACCGTACAATAGTACAAATTGACGAGTCTAATTCACTGTTACCCCAGAGGGTCTATCTCCAAAAGCGTACTAGGATACAAGCAAGCGAGTTTGGGTATGCCCTACCCTACTTAACAAATCAAGAAATTGTTTGTTTTTACTGGTTTAAGGATGCGTTGATCCTTTAGCTGTATGGCGAGTTTTCGCCGCTCTGCGTCCCCCGGTTTATACCTAAAAGTGTGTCTTAACTGTTTCACGATGGTAAAGGAGTTTAACCTTGACGATTTTAGTATACTACCAATACCAGCAATTCCTGATTTTTAGGAATGGATTTAAGAAATTAAAGCCGCCCTAGAAGGACGGGGTTTTAAACCCAATTTCCTGATAACTGGATTGGTAAAGGGCGATCGGTAATTGGTAATTGGGAACTTGTACAGAGCTTGTGCTGAGCGCTGCCGAAGTGCCTAGCCGAATTATTGGGCATTTAAAACTCAGCACAAAATCTTTTCCAACACTACAAAAAATCAGCCTGTGCTTGCTAAGCGCACCCTACCACTGGGAGTTGTAGCCCCTGCCTGTCTGTGCGCTAATGACTGATGACTAATGACTAATGACTCAAAACTAATGACTAATGACCTCGAAGCCATACGCAAAGGCAAAATTTTGATGTTGGTCGGCACTGATTTAGCCGGCAAAGACTTAGCGGGAGCGGATCTCGCGGGTGCTAACTTGTCTCAAGCCAACTTGAGTGGAGCTAATCTCGCCGGCGCTAACTTGCAGCGGGCAGTATTGCGAGCCAACCTCCGCGGCGCTGACTTGAGCGGCGCTGACTTGCGAGGCGCAGATTTTCGCAATGCCGATTTGCGGGGCGCTTCCTTCGCTAACGCTTTAGTCCGCGACGCAAGTTTTGGGGGTGCTTTTTTGACGGCGGCATCCATCGGCAATTTGGATTTGAGCGGTGTCGATTTGCGCGGTGCCGATTTGCGGGGCGCTGCTTTGGCTAGGGCAATTTTGCTTGGTGCCGATTTGAGCCATGCTAATTTGTCCGGCGCTGATTTGTCGGGAGCTGACTTGGAAGAAGCGATCCTGAATGGAGCCGTACTGCGGGGCGCTAACCTGACGGGGGCTAATTTGCTTTGCGCCATGATGGAAAAAACCCTTTGGGATGGAGCTTTGCTCGATCGCGCCTGTCTCCAAGGCACCCCCCTGAGCCATTAAATTTCAACAATGTTGTTTTGAAGACAGACAAAAAACAAGATCTGCTTATGAGGTGAATAAGCACAAGCGATTTTTACATTTCTTAATATGAGGTTATAATGGCGACTGTAGATGAGCAAACGAATAAATGGTAGCAGCTTTGTTTAGCGGTACATCCTTTCAAGGTCAAAGTGGCGATCGCCTTGTTAGTAAAGTAGCAGGAGCTGCGATCGCAGCCTTATTCAAGCGTTCTGAAAAGGCCGAGGCCAACATCCGAGTCGAACCAGTAGCCAAACTCTTGCAGGGAAGCATCGACGGTTTCGACTTCGTTGGCAAAGGTATGTTGATGTACAACGGCCTTCGCATAGAAGTGATGGAACTCTACCTGCAAGCACTCTCCATTGATTTTGGAGCGATTTTTGCAGGTCAAGTGAAATTGCGGCAGCCTACCCAGGCAAATATGCGAGTAGTCTTAAGTCGATCGGATTTAACCACCTCATTCAATACACCTTTTGTAGTTGAAAAACTCCAGAAGCTGAAGTACCAAGAGCAATCTCTGCACTTTCAAAACACTGAAGTCAGCTTCGGAACCGACAAATCAATTCGGCTTCAGTCCGAAATTACCGTAGGCGATGCCAGCGAACCGGTCAAAATAGATATTACTGCTCAATTGCAAGTAGAAGACAGACGCAAAATCCAATTTGTCAGCGTTACTTACGGCGGTGACGAGCAAGCAGTAGACTTGGGTCAAGCTATAATTGCCCACGTAAATAACTTGCTAGACTTAGACAAATTTGCCTTAGAAGGCACTCAACTGCGAGTAGACCGCTGCCGAGTTCAGAACGACGAGCTGGTTTTCTACGGTTGGGCGGGTATCGAACAGTTCCCCAAAGGTAAGCGGTAAACCTCAGCCTGCTGAGCTGGCCAAATCCGATTTGTTTGAGAAATTTTATAGCTTAACAGCAAAACCCGCGTAGGCGGGTTTTGCTATTTTAGCGACAGTTTTTAAGCTGTGGCCCTGCTAGCGTAAGGTCGCGCTATAGTCTCGATCGCAAAAATTGGGTACACCCAAACCTGTGTGGCCAAGCTATATGTCATTGTCAGCTATACGCGAAGCAATCGCCTAGACTATATAGCCTTTCTCACAAAAATTGGATACACCGAAACCTGTGTTGCCAAGGTTATTAAGTTTGATTTCATAGCTCATCTGCCCAAGAAATTCTATATATTCCGGCGTATTGCGCGAAGTAAGCTGTCGCGCATTTAATCGATCGACTACTGCGTACTTAAACTCTTGTGGGGTCGCCACTCCTAGCCCACCATGAAGCTTAAATTTAAATGCAAAATAGTTGATTCACTGGGATTCTATTCTCGCCTCAAAATCAGCACTCAGGTTGATGCGATCGCACAAATTACTTTGATAAACTTAGACAATTCTAAACGCAGAAACCGGGTTTGAGGAACGAAATTCTCTGGTAAAGGGCGATCGCTAGGAGTTGAACAACCCGGTTGATGAGAGTCGCGAGGGCGTAAGTCCTGTGAGAAAATAAATAACCCCAAAAGAGGAAAAATGCTCGGAATTTATTTATTTTGTATCTACGTCGCAGTATTGTCCGTGTTTGCTGGCTCCAGCCCCCGTAGCCCTGAGAAATGGTGGGTAGAAATCGTCACAGATTTGCCCCGCTGTACCTACTATTTTGGCCCCTTCGACACCGACAAAGAAGCCTCCAGCAATATTCCGGGCTACATCGAAGACCTGGAAAGCGAGAAAGCCAAAAGAGTTAGCATCCGCATCAAACGCTGTCAGCCTTCGGAACTCACGATTTGCGACAGTGAATTCTCAGAGGGTATCGCGGCTTAAGAATTTTGATAGTCCAGACTCCAGAAACCGGGTTTTTTGAGTAAATACTCCATCTATCGCGAGGGGTATCTGTTAAATAACCCGGTTTCTGAGCGTCAAGAGTGCCTAAGTTTTGTTTGAGTTTTCAATTAGCTCAAGCCTCAACAATAATATTAAGCCTCATCTTGTCCTAGTCCTTACCTTGCGGACTTGGTATTGGTAGTTGTGGCTGAAAAGTCGGAATCATCTCCATCAAAGTGCAGATTTTATCCACCATTAACTGCCCAAATTTATCGGGATCAAATCAGCACTGAGGATGAGCCGATCGCTCTCGTTGCGTTGATAAATTGAGAACAGTAAAAACTACTTAAATGTTCCCAGAGGTAAATATGTTTGAAATCTCTATGTTGGGTATGTTTTTCACGGCTTTTTGGGTGCTAGCTCAACCTGCTAGCAGCACTCGACGCGACGAATGGTGGGTAGAAGTGGATACAGATTCGCCAAAGAGTACCTATTACTTTGGGCCCTATGACAGCAGACAGGAAGCTTCCGACAACTCGAACTACTACATCCGAGACTTGGAGAACAAAGGATCTAAAAAAATTAGCATCAACATCAAACAAGGTAGTCAACCTACTCAGCTAAGAGCTAGCGAAGAGTCTTGAGAAGGTGGGAAAGTGCAAATTACGGGCGAATAAAATTTGACTTGTTAACAGGGTTTTTTTAAAATGAGAGCGCGCTTGCATACTGTAGGGACACAACAATGCTGTGTCCCTGGCGAATATTGAAGAAATGGTATTATTTGCCCCCGATAAATGCACGTTTTTTCAAAGCACCATCTGATTGAGATTACTGCGAGGATTAAAAGTACGATTTGCTTGGATTTTCTCGTAGGACTCGCGTTCGAGAGTGGTGAGTTCTTTCGGCGGCACGATCGCAATTTTTACCAACAAATCAGTCCGCTCATTTTTCTTGGGTTTCGGCCATCCTTTGCCCCGCAACCGCAAACACTGACCCGAACGAATCCCGGCTGGAAATTTCACAGTGATCATACCTTCAGGCGCGGGCACTTCAATTGAAGATCCCAACACCGCTTCGTCGGGAGTTATCGGGACTTCGCAGACCAAATTCTCTCCCTCAAACTGGAAGAAAGCGTGAGGCAAAACTTCTAATTTTAGGTACAAATCTCCCTGTTGCTTCGTGTAGGGGTCAACTTGACCTTTGCCTTTTATCCGAATTTTACTGCCGGTTTTCACTCCTGCTGGAATCGAAACTTCGCCGGTGGCGACTCGCTTAGAAGTTCCCCGAAATGCTTCCCCCAGAGTCAGGGAAATGGCGACCTCGGTGTCGAGAGAGCTTCCGGCGGTGCGGTTTTCGTACCCCGCGAAATCTTCAAATCCGCCAAAACCGGTGGGCCCGCCGCTGGTGCTGCGGTAGTTGCTGTAATTCCACTTGGCGTTGCGGGCAGTACCCGGACTACTACCTGCGCGACCTAGCAAGGCATTGATAAATTCGTCAAAACTGCCGTACTCGCTGAAGTCAACCCCGCCAAAGTCTACATTCGTACTGCCCCCGCCCGGCCATCCACCTGGAGTTGTGGCAGCTTGCTTCCAGTATTGACCGTATTGGTCGTATTTTTTGCGTTTTTCCGGGTCTGAGAGCACTTCGTAAGCTTCGTTTACTTCTTTAAAACGAGCTTCGGCTTCTTTGTTGCCGGGGTTCATGTCCGGGTGATATTTGCGGGCTAGTTTGCGGAAAGTTTTTTTAATTTCGTCAGAACTGGCAGTTTTGTTGAGTCCCAAAATAGCGTAATAGTCTTTAAAATCTGTTGCAGCCATTAAGCAATCCCCTCTTTATTAGTTGTTATTTGTTAGTTGTTAGTTGTTAGAAAGAATAAATCCCAAATTAGCCGCAGGATGGCGCATTAGTATAATGCCAGTAGCCGAAGTGCCTGCGGCATCTCATTCAAATTATAGGTTATCAAAGGTTTGGACTCGATCGAGTTCGGTTGTTGCTGGGCGTTCGATCGCAATTTCCGCACTCCGCTGCTGTTTAAGATTTTATAGCATTCCGCTCTCTCGTGCACAAGGCAGCCGGAGCAGTCGGCTCTAGAAATGATTTTGGCATTCGAGTGCAAAAACAATGCTTTCATCAATTAAGGAACGTCCTTACCCTATAGGCCGTTGCTATAGCTGTGAGCTTTGAGACGGTGAAACTCCTGCGACGAAAACTTTTGGGGAGTTTATGAGGCTTAGGGCTTTCGGGAGGCGGCTGCCCGATTGAGGTGAGGGGGGGAAAGCTGCTGCTGTTGCGGGCGCGAGCCCAGGAGGGTTGACTTGCGCGGACGATCGATCTTTTTTGCTCTTTTTTTCCGGGGCGCGGTGCGATGGCTACGCCCCGGCTTACGCCTACGAACTTCTCGATCTGAGCTTGATCACCCAATCCAAATCTTAGCAGGTTTTCATCAGCAAGTTCGGTCAAATCTGGTGTCTGAATTGTGACTATATAATACCCTAAATTGCGCCGTTTTTACATAAAATTTATAGATATTTTTTATTCACCCCAGACCCGTGCTAGAGAATTTTATTTTTACAACCTCTGAATAGATTTTAATCAAACTAATATAACATAATTTCTCCCCTGTCTGTTAGCTACATCACACACTTTTATAAAACATTAAGATAGGATAGTAGAGCGATAAGCTTTTAACTGTACCAGGGTCCTAACATTATGAATTATTTGCTAAGTTGGCCTTGTGGCTGCTGCGACGATTGGAAAGATAGTTCCGAGAGTGCTGTGGTACTCAGAAACGGGCAGCGTATTTGTCAGTCGTGCTACCAGCGCAAATACAAAAATCAGAAGCTATTCGCCAGACGCAGGCGAGCGGACATATCTGTATCGCGGCAGACAGTAACAGAGACTGTCGCTTATTAATAATGCGCGAGCCTTGGAAGAAAGCCAAGTATTTCGACAACCTCGCATCAGCGGTGGGAATTAATAATCAACAAAAAAAAGAATGAATTTCGTCATCAGTCATCAGTCATCGGTCATTGGTGATCTGTCACTAATTTCATTATTTATCATCAGTCACTTGAAAAGCAGGTAACAGATTTTAACTTAAAAAACTAATGACTGACGACTAATGACTAATGACTAATAACTAAATGATAGTTCCATCAGGAATCGTGGCATTTTTCAGAACTACGATAATGCCGCTGCGGATGTAAAAACCTTGGTTTTCGCGGTTGGCTTCTTCCACTCGGTCTTTATTAATTATTTGAACATTGCGGCCGATGCGGGCATTTTTATCCACAATCGCGCGGCGAATTGTAGTATCTGCACCGATACCGAGGGCGACGCCGCCGCTGTCCAAACTCGAATGCCGTTCGGCGTCCGGTTCGTAGAAGTCAGCACCCATCACCAGAGTGTCTTGAATCGTACATCCAGCTTCGATGCGCGATCGAACTCCCAACACAGAATGGTCGATCCGGCACTGTTTGAGAATGCAGCCTTCAGCAATAATCGATTCAGTCACGTGAGTATCTAAAAGCTTAGTCGGCGGCAAGAAACGCGGGCGAGTGTAAATCGGCGCATTTTCATCGTAGAAACTGAAAGGCGGCTGAGGCTGTTTTGTCAGAGCCAAGTTAGCCTCGTAAAAAGCCTCAATGGTTCCGATATCTTCCCAGTAATCGTCAAACAAATAAGCTTGAACGTTGTGGTCTTTTGCATTATTCGGAATAATCTCTTTACCAAAATCAGTTTGGTTGGGAGATTCTTTCAGAAGTTTAATCAGAACTTCTTTTTTGAAGACGTAAATCCCCATCGAAGCAATGTAAGGACTTTCCTGAGCCTGCTGCGCTGTCAGTCCCAGTTTAGTAGTATCCACCTGCATTTGTTTGAGCGCATCGCCTTTTGGCTTTTCGCTGAAAGAAACAATGCGGCCGCTGTCGTCGATTTTCATCAAACCAAAATCCGAGGCCCGCTTCTCGTCCATTGGCAACACCGAGAGGGTGATATCGGCGTTGGTTTCGCGGTGTCTCTGCACAAACTTCTGGTAGTCCATGCGATAGAGGTGATCGCCCGAAAGAATCAAGTATTCGTCAACGTCCCACTCTTCTAGCAGCCAGAGATATTGGCGAACTGCGTCGGCTGTCCCTTGAAACCAGTTGGGGTTTTCCTGAGTTTGCTGGGCGGCGAGCACCTCGGCAAATCCCTCGGTGAAGCCGGAAAACTGGTAGGTGCGAGCGATGTGACGATTCAGGGATGCCGAGTTGAATTGCGTGAGGACGTAGATTTTGACTATTTCCGAGTTGATGCAGTTGCTGAGAGGAATATCGATGAGGCGATATTTGCCTGCGAGGGGAACTGCGGGTTTGGCTCGCAGTTTGGTTAGGGGGTAAAGGCGGGTGCCTACACCGCCACCGAGGATGATGGCTAAAACTTTTTTCAAGGAACTTTCTCCCTAGGGTCGATTAACTCTCCAAGTACAGTGTCGGATGGTGAGGGCTTCTTGACAAGGGGGGGGAGCAAGGAAGTTTTGAGTTTTGAGTTTTGAGTTGAGTCGCTTACCCACAAACCGGGTTGTTTAATCCAAATACTTCTTCAAACTCTCAATAAGAGTTAAAAAACCCGGTTTAGAAGAGTTGGAGTGTGTCCGGGGCTGGAGTTATCGCTTTTGAGTTGTGAGTTAAAATACCCCTCAATCAACAATGGATATTTAAAAAAGTTGGGAGTTGTGAGTTAAAACACCCTTCAATAAATAAAGGGAGTTTAAGGAAAGAATAAGGTTCGGGGTTTTGGCTGTTAATAACAAGTTTTTTGGGTAAATTCCCCGTTTTCACAATTTCTCGATCGAGGCTCAGCCCGCTGTTGTTCTTTTTCAAGGCAGGTCGATGATCGCACCGCCACGCCCGCTGACCGAAAGCATCCAGGATACAAGCCCCCGGATTCATTCCGAAAGCAGACTCAGGACCCAGAAATAAAAAACCTGTATCCAATGAAACTTGCCGAACGTATTTATCCGTGGGGTCAATTCTAAAATCTAAAATCTAAAATCTAAAATCTAAAATCTAAAATCTAAAATCTAAAATCTAAAATCGATTGACGCTCTGTATGGGCCCAAAGTGCGCTCTGGTTCTGCTTGAATTTGATCCGGTTCTTTTTGCGGGCGTTCCTGTTATCTGAGTTTGCCCGACTCCACAGCACTCAGGAAGCGCCGCCCGTCGGGACGATAAATTTCTAGGTAGAGTCAGTTTTCAATCTTAGATTGACTGCAAATTTGTGTAATATTTTACAATTTGTCGATCGACAAAAAGGGATAAAATGTCTATTCTCTACCAAAAGTTAGATCCGCAACAAACATCTGCTACTGTAGCCTAAGCCGTAAAAGCTAGAAAAAGTGTATGCAAATTCAAACGCCGGACTGGGTTAAAAACGCCGTATTCTACCAAATATTCCCCGATCGCTTCGCCAAAAGCAAACAGCCTCGCAAACGCATGCTGCAAAACTTCATGTGGGAAGAATGGCAGGCAATGCCCACCCTGCAAGGCTACAAAGGCGGCGACTTGTGGGGCGTGATGGAACAGCTAGACTACTTGCAAGACTTAGGCATTAACGCAATTTACTTCACCCCCATATTTCAGTCGGCCAGCAATCACCGCTACCACACCCACGACTACTATCAAGTCGATCCGATGTTGGGTGGCAATCCGGCTTTTAAAGAGCTTCTAGACGCAGCTCACGATCGCAATATCAAAGTTGTCCTCGACGGCGTATTCAACCACGCCAGCCGCGGCTTTTTCTTCTTCCACGACATCCTCGAAAACGGCCCCGGTTCTCCTTGGCTCGATTGGTTTAAAATTGAAGGCTGGCCGTTATCTGCTTACGACGGCAATTTTCCTGCTAATTATGCCGGTTGGGATGGGAATCGAGCCCTTCCTGTATTCAATCACGACAATCCAGAAGTGCGAGAATACATCATGGAAGTCGCCGAATATTGGATTAAATTCGGCGTCGATGGCTGGCGTCTGGACGTTCCTTTTGAAATTAAAACACCGGGATTTTGGCAGGAATTTCGAGACCGAGTTAAAGCAGTTAATCCCGAAGCTTACATTGTCGGCGAAGTTTGGGAAGATGCGACCGAATGGCTCGACGGTACTCAATTTGACGGCGTAATGAATTATCTTTTTGCTGCGCCGACTATTGCTTTTGCAGCGGGCGACAGGGTAGATTTAACTCAAATTGAAGGCCGTGCTTACCATCCCTATCCACCGCTTTTTGCTAAAGAGTACGGCGACAAAATTCAGCAGGTTTTGGAACTGTACCCCTGGCCGATACAGCTAACTCAACTTAATTTGTTGGCCAGTCACGATACTGCGAGGTTGTTAACAATTGCAGGAGGCGATAAAGCTAGTGTTGAACTTGCAACTTTGCTGCTGTTAACTTTTCCCGGAGCTCCTAGCATTTACTACGGCGATGAAGTTGGTTTGCCGGGTGCTCTCGATCCCGATTCTCGCCGCAGTTTTCCCTTACAAGCTCGTTGGGAACTTGATGTTTTAGATTATCACAAGCAGTTGATAGCTTTGCGTCACAAATACGCTGCCCTCCGCACTGGTTCGTACCAAATTCTTTTTGCTGAGGGAACGGTTTACGTTTTTGCCCGAATTTTGGGGGATGAGGAAATAGTTGTTGCTGTCAATGTCGCGACCGAAGAAGCTAATATTAGCTTTGAGCCAGCTAATTTGAAATCTCCTCACGAGAAATTGCTGTTCGGTAAAGGCAAGTTTGTTTGGAAAGGTGAAGGGGAAACTCGGCAGTTAGAATTGATGCTGCCGGCGCGCTCAGGATTGATTTTAGGTTCGGATAATTAGTTCAGCAATTACGCAAGTGTCACGATCCAATTGACTTGTAGGGTGCGTCAGACCGAGTTGTGGACGGATAATCGATGGTTTGGGTTCTGAGGCACCTTACTAATTGTGACACTTGCGTAAGTTCTCTCGTTTTAAATGTAAGGTGCGCCCCTAAGCACCCTAATAAATTTAGAGATGCCGCAAGTTTGATTATGCTGCAACCAATGCTGGTATTAGCACCGCATCAATGATATGGATGACGCCATTGTCGGCAAGAATATCTGGAGTGATAACTTTAGCCTCATTCACTTTAATGCCGTCAGAAGTATCAATTCCCACCACAGAACCTTCCACTGTTTCAGCAGAACATAACTCAAGCAAGTTCTCAGTTAGTACCTCGCCAAACAGAATGTGATAAGTCAGAATTTTCTTGAGCTTGGGTATGTCTTCCAACCAAGACGTAATAGTGTTCGTAGGAATTTTGGCAAATGCCTCGTCAGTTGGTGCTAAGACGGTGTAGGGGCCCGGACTTTGCAATAAATCTAACAAACCAGCCGCTTCAATAACAGTCACGAGGGTTTTGAAAGAACCGGCATTGGTGGCAGTCTGGACAATATCAGCCATGATGTTTTTCAGGAGTGCAAATAGCAGAAAATGAATCAGAGGCGACAATCATTTTAGCAATTTACAAATAGCAGAAAATGAATCGGAGGGATGATGATTATTTTAGCCATTATAAGTTAATTCGGTTGCCGGCCCTGATGGCGAGGCGCGATCGACCTTTTTGGCTTATAGCTGGGTCCCCTCCTCTCCCTTGCGGAAAAATTGCTTTAAAATCTCTCCGGGCTCTCTGTCCCAGGTGTCGATATGTTCGTAAATTAAGCCGTCTTTATCCAGTTTATAAGTAGAGTAGCCGTTAAAAAAAATCCGAGCTTTCCAGGGAACCCGCAGTGTCCCGCGAACTGTCCAATTTGCCACAATAGTATCATGGGCTGTCTGACCTACGTCGTGCAGGTCGAAGTAAATCTCGTTAAAGAATAGCTGCCCGTGAAATCGCAGAGTCCAAAAGATAATGCGATAGTTGATTTTTCCTTTAAATTTGTTAACAGGGT
This sequence comes from Microcoleus sp. D2_18a_D3, assembly GCF_036702455.1. Taxonomy (NCBI): domain Bacteria; kingdom Bacillati; phylum Cyanobacteriota; class Cyanophyceae; order Oscillatoriales; family Microcoleaceae; genus Microcoleus; species Microcoleus sp. D2_18a_D3. The sequence goes on along the minus strand of NZ_JAUBTK010000024.1, from coordinate 17,466 downwards.
CTTGAAAATAAACATCTTTTGTGTAGATGTCGTAGGAGATGTCTTTTTCAAAAAGCGTCGGGAGATCCGCTTTCAGGGTGTCTACTGCTTGTTCTACCTGCATTTGATATTCGATCGCGCTCAAACTACCACCTTGTGACAGTATTAATTTATGACTTTAAATGAATAATCTCGATCGGCAGCGGGAGGAGAAAAAAATTGATACTTCAACCAGCTCTAATCTTACCTCTAATTATATTGTCCGCCTCGGCCTTTCTGCTGACCCGGACTTGCGAAATCGAAACCTTGGCACAGATTTGACAAAACACCCCCACTCCTCTGACATTCTCGCAGAAATCAACAGCGGCAAGCTGTTGATGGTAGATAGCCGTCGCCGGAACGGCCTAATTTTGATTAAACGTTTCCACGCGGAGTTTGCCGGGCCTGGGGCTGCCGTTGGGGGCGCTTTTGATGTTGACTCTCAGCAGGCGATTCCCGTGGGCGATTTTTGTTTGGTTTGCCCTCAATCTCCCGAAGAAATACAGAAAGCTTTGGGAATTCGGCGGCAGTGGGTGCGGTTAATGGAACAGTTAACGGCAAAGCCTACAGCTTTGGAACGCGCACAAATGGTTTTAACTCAGTTTGAACAATATTTGGATTCGGAAACGGTGGCACAAATTCCCGATGAAGCTTTGGCACTTTTAGTAGGCGTATTTCCCCAAACCATTCGGGCGGCGCGACAAGAAAATGATCGAGGATGAAAATATTTTATCTATTTCCCAATTCTCAAATGGGGCAGCAAACTATCGAATCAGACGCCAAATTAAGGACACCCTAACTCTTCTATCATCCGCTGACAATGCTGTGTTATACTAACCGACAAAGCATCAATATCGAGCGGAGTATTCCCTACAGGAAGCTTGGTGGCAAAAGTGCGACCGAGGTGCAATCTATCCCATACAGAACGTTTTTGCCCTGCTCGCCCACTTCCAGGGTCATGTATCCCGAATCCCGATATTTCTCTATTCCAAACAGGGCTGAAGTGACGGATCAACACTGCTTCTCCCCATGAAACTAAATCGATTTCCATCGGCGCGACTTTGAACGCAAAATCCTCAATTTTTAGATTGTCTACAGCTTCAATAGATTTTCTATGCTCTGACAAGCGTCCGTAAAGAGTGTTGCCAATAGTTGTACGCCCCGTCCGACGACCGCCCGGAGCTGCTTTACCTACATAGATTGGCAGACAGCACTTACTCAAGTTTGCCTGTTTAATAAGGTTATACATTGAGAAGTCGCCCTGGTAGTACAGCAAATATGCTCCGCAATATTGGATCAAATCCTCCCTGACACGATCCAGTTCCTGAAGATTATAACAATTTTGCTTGCCACAGAAAGCGATTAAGTTTTCTTGTATATCTGGCGGGACTCTAAATACTTCGAGCATGGAGTAAATTCTCAAATCTAAAATCTCAAATTCATTGACTACACTCTCGCTGTTCTAACTGTCTCCAGCCGCAATCTAATGCTAGAGGCAATAACTTCTGCCAAAGCGACTGGTACAGCATTCCCCAACTGCTTCATAGTTTCTGTCCAACTGTGAGGAAAGAAGTATTCGTCAGGGAAAGTTTGCAGTCTAGCAGCTTCGCGAAGCGTAAAGTAACGCACCTCTCCCGTGCGCTCAACTAACATATTTTCTCCTCCAGGGACCCCGTGAACTCCTGCTTTTAAAGTTTTAGCTGGTTCATCTAACAAGCTGCCTGTATGGCCTGGATACTTTCTAGCTCCTGGTATAAAAATGTGATTTAGTACGCTGTTTTGGCTTTCTTTATTGCCTTCTGGTGGTAAGTCCGAAATGGCATCCCGCACAGTTCGCCAAGGCTGTTTTTGAGGTGGAAACAAGTTGAACTGAAGATTGAATATGCGCGAGGAAAGCTTGCTAGGTATGTCTGGACGATCGCTTTTAGAGATGTGATTGCGCTCCCAATAATTGCCAGTCACCCATTGCTCCCAATGCAAGGCTTCCTGAGAACAAGTCGGTTCAGGAAAAGACCACTCTAATCCTAAATCCGATCGAAAACCTACAATAAAAACCCTTTCGCGCTTTTGGGGAATGCCGTAGTCTGCCGCGTTGAGTAAGCGAAACACTACACGGTATGATAGTCCGTCACCGCGACCGGCGGTATGATGCTGTTCTAACCGGGACAGGTGATGGGGCCAATCCTCCTCTAGTCTTTGTACAACTTCTGGATAAGTGAGTTGTAGGACAATATACTCAAAATATTTAGTGAAGGAGGAACGCAATAAACCTTTAACATTTTCGATAACAAATGCCTTGGGTTTGAGTTCTCGCACGGCCCGAAAAAAGTGCGGAAACATATTTCGATTGTCCTCACTCCCGCAGTGTTTTCCTCCTACAGAAAAAGGCTGACACGGCGGCCCTCCAGTTAGGAGGTCTACCCCCTCTTTGAGTTCTAGGGATGTAAAATCGAATTTAGCGATATCTGTCTCAAAAACAGACCAGTTTGAAATCGCTTTTACACCCCGCCGCTGATTTTCTCGAATTGTCTCGCAAGCATTTTTGTCCAGATCGATAACTGCTTTGTGACAAAAGCCTGCTTTTGATACGCCTATTGCTAAGCCTCCTGCTCCGCTGAAGAGTTCTACAGAGTTCATTATTAGCATTGTATTGAGCAACGGTGGATATTAATTTTAATCTAAAATCGCTGCGATTCGATCGACTGTGCGCTGATTTTCCTCCGGGCTACCCACCGTAATTCGCAAACCTCCTCCAGTGTGCCTAATTAAAGTACCTCGATCTTTTAGCTGCTGCATGATTTGTTTGTGTTCCTCTTCGGCCGATTGGCCCTCACCAGCTTTCACCCGCAGGTAAACGAAGTTAGCCGCACTCGGCCAAACTTGTAATTTTTGATGCTGAGTTAGCGCTGCAATTAATTTGGCTCTTTCTGATAGAGTTTCGGGAATGGTTGCTAGCAATAACTGCCGCTGCGCTAGGGCTAACTCAGCTGCTGTTTGCGAGAAACTGGGAAGGTTGTAGGGGAGACGGATTTTTTCTAAGGTGGCTGTGAGTTCGGGATGGGCGATCGCATATCCGACTCTCATTGAGGCCAGTCGAAATGCTTTGGAAAATGTGCGTAAAATAATCCAATTCGGGTGATGGTGCAATTGGTCTGCTAAAGTATTTTGGCTGAATTCAAAATAGGCTTCGTCAATTACTACTAATATCTCTTCGGGTAAAGTTGACAACCATTCTATTTCATCGGTTGTCAAAGCATTGGCTGTAGGGGAATTGGGATGAACGACAAAGACGGCGCGCACGGGGGGATTTTGATTTTGGTCGATCGCCCTTTTAGCCGCCTCGATATCGATTTCAAAATTCTCCTCTTTCCGTTGAACACTCACAACGGGAATGCCGAGGGTTTGGGCCATTATTCCATACATCGAAAAGGTAGGATTCGCTACCAAAATAGAGCCTTGACCGCTTAAACAAGTAGCTATTAAGAGCGATCGAATTAGTTCGTCGGAACCGTTGCCCACAGAAATATTGTCGGCTGTAATGGCGGTTTTGGGCAGTGTAACCCCCCCTAGCCCCCCCTTGTTAAGGGGGGGGACATTGAGGGATTCATTGACGTATTGGGCGATCGCCTCTTTGAGGGCGGCGTGCCCTCCGTCGGGATAGCGATTTGTCTCAATTAACTGCTGGTAAGTCCAAGCTAGCTTTTTTTTTAATTCTTCTGGCAAGTCGTAGGGGCATTCATTGGTATCGAGGCGATCGATCGCACTTTCCGAGTGCGCTGATTCTCCTGACGCGCCGCCCGGATGGGGAGTGTATGCGGTAAGTTCGGCTAAATCTTTTCGGATAAAGGGAAGCATGGTATAGTTTACGACTTTTTATTTTAGATAATCTGGTTAGAAGCCTCTGAACTTAGCATAGAGCTTGTTCTATCTCGAAAGCAAGAGGAGAGGGAGATTTAGTTTCTGTCGATCGATTGATGCGTAGGCTGTAACAAATTGATTATTCTTAGAAAGTAACTGCTAATCTGTGGAAACCAAGTATGAAAGTCAAGCCTTCCGATCTATCTAAAAATGCCGCCGCTACCCTCATAGCTTTGAGTTTGGCTGTTCTCCCTTCAGCTATGCCTGCCTCAGCTCAAACGGAGTCAGCTCCGGCACAGAACAATACTGATTCTAATGGAGCTGTTCTAGACAGAACTCCCTTTCAAGAAAGCAAGGAAGACAACAATCATTGGGGTGCTTTGGGTTTGTTGGGCATCCTCGGTTTAGCGAATCTGTTTCGCAAGGATGAACCCAAACGCTACCGCGATCCGATGGGTGAATAATTTTTGTAAAACGGATCTCGCACCAGCCAAAAAACCACTCAACTGTCGTCGATTCAGAAACCGGGTTTTTTAGGAAAAAACTGGATTATTGCCTTTAATCCGGGCAAAAAACTCGGTTTCTTTGATTTGATATTTATGGGCATTTTTGCCACACAGTTTATTCAATCGCGCCACAAAGCAATCCCGCCCAATAAACCGCTGACATTCGGTACTATTTTAACCTGCGGCGGTAACTCAAACACAATCTTTTTAGTATTGCCCCCGCCGATGTAAATGCGATCGCAGTTAAAGAGATTTTGCAGATAGGTGAGCGCTTTTTCCAGACGGCGATTCCATCTTTTGGAACCGACTGTATCTAATGCCGATCGCCCTAATTGCTGTTCGTAAGTTTCCCCTTTGCGGAACGGGTGATGTCCTAACTCTAGATTGGGTACCAAGATACCATCGACAAATAAGGCAGAACCGAAACCTGTGCCCAGGGTAACTACTAATTCTACCCCCGTCCCAGCAATTGCTCCCAATCCTTGAATATCCGCATCGTTAGCCACTCGCACAGGTTTTCCCAAGCGATCTTTGAGGGTAGTTTCTAGGTCAAAATCTATCCAAGATGGATCTAAATTCACTGCGGTTTTGATGACGCCGAGACGCACGACGCCTGGGAAACCGACGGATACTCGGTCAAATTCCCCTTGTCCGCTTGCTAAAGAGGCGATCGCCTCTAGTACGGGTTCCGGTTTCGGTGGTTGAGGCGTTTCTAAACGGCTGCGTTCCGTTTGGGGTTCGCCTTCATTGTCCAAAACCATAACTTTGATGCCACTTCCGCCAATGTCAACGGCTAGGGTGCGAGTCGATCGATCTTGTTCAGTCATTTGAGTGTTAAGACTTGCAAGTTGGTCAAATTTTATTTTTTGAATTGGCAAAACTTTTGAATCGCTTCCCACATTTCCGCTAGGACATTTCCCAAAGAATGAGCGTCTTCTAATTCGATTAATTGCACCCAGGGACGGTTAGCGGCAAAATTTCTGCTAGCTTGAATCGGTATTATTGTATCATGCTTGCCGTGAAGAATTAACGTAGGCACTGACCGCATTAATTTTTCTTCAGGGTATTGAGCCATATCTGCCACAAACTGATAATTCAGCGGCAGATAACCTTGTTGGCCGTAGTGGTAAACGGGCAAATATTTCTCAGACTGCCACTTTTCTAACTGTTGCTGTCCCAGCAGCGGCAGCCAGTGGGAGATAAAGTCAAAAGCCGGTGCTAACAAAACTATTTGTTTTACTGACAATTGTCGCTGGGCCAACCAAGCCGCTGTCAGTCCCCCAAAACTCGACCCTATTATTGTAACTCCGCCTAATTCTTTTACCTTTTCTGCCGATTGGGAGGATTGGGTTTGCAGAAATTCTGTTTCTATTTGCTGCAACTGGCGGGTGAGAGTGAGCCCCGAAAAATCGTTTTGATTGAGATCGGGAGTTTTTAGGTCAATTCCTAGGGAAGAAAAGCGATCTCGGAAATATTTTGCCTTAAGGGAATCGGGACTTGAAGCAAATCCGTGTAAATAAATGTAACTCCAATCGTTCTGTAGATTCATCCAGAAATTTTTATGAGACTTCTCAACTAATTATTTTAACTTACAATGAGTTATCAAATAAAAAAATAAGACCCTAAGTAGATGAACATATTTACTGATTATCGGAAGAGAGAAATCCAGCGCATAGACTTGAAATTGCTTACCTTTTAGACGAATTATCCGAAGAGAGAAAGCCATCGCGTAGATTACAGAAAAGCAGCGTTTATCGATGCCTGTATTTATTGATTTATACCTGCTTACAATGAATCGCAGAGTGCGTACTGTGTACCCTGCGATTCACTCTAAACTACTCGTAAATTACTGGGGCTTTTGACCGTTTTGCATCCGGTTTTTAGCATTTTGTCGGCGCTGCTGCATCAGTTGAGCTAATTGGCTACGTTGTTCGGCAGTGAGCACTTCTCGCATTGCGAGTGTAATTTCAAATTGCACCTCTTCCAACTGCTGCCTCAATCCGATTATTTGACGGTGTTTGTCGCGTATTTGGCTGGCATTTTCCGTGCCGGACATCATCGTTTCCAATTCTTGTCTGGCTTGGCGGACTGCTTGCATCCGCTGGGAAACTTGGTCTTTGTAGCGATCGCGCACTGCCTGCATTTGCTGCTTTTGGTCTGCGCTTAAATTAAGTTTCTCGAACATCCCACCTTCGCTGCCACCTGGTCGATTGGGACGCTGGTTTTGTGCAATTGTTTCCGGTTCTAGGGGATTGGGAACTGCTATTGCTGCGGCTGTGCTGCCGAGAGTCAGCATTAAAACGGCTAGGGCAGAAATGCGACGAATTGACATGAGAATTACCTCTTTGAGATTAGTTATTTTTTTGCGGATCGCTGTCAGAGGAAACTGGGAAATTCAACCAGTTGGTTTGCGGGCGATCGGTCATATTTTCTTGGGGAGAATCATGCAGTACGCCCTCCCAGTTAGTAACTAAAAATGCTTCTAACTGAGCTGTTTCCTTATCTGGCAATTGTGCAGTCTTAAACGGACGGTAGCCCGACCAAAAAAATAGCAGGCTAGCAGCAATCGCAGACGAGAAAACCCATTTAGAAACAGAGGATATTTTTAACCTGTCACCAGACTTAGCTGAGCCACTTAATCGCGTTTTATCCCGGTAGGTTTCATGGAAAACACTCGCCTGATTACTTTCTATTGCTGCTAGAATTTTTTGCTCTAAATCTGGTGCAGCTTCAGGAATACTTGGGCGATGTTGCTTCAAGAAACTAACTAACTCTTGGTCGCTGCTGGGGTTATTCATAGCTCGCTGACACCTTCTTTTTGCAAAAATTGTCGCATAGCATTTCGGGCATAAAACACGCGAGATTTGACAGTTCCTGCTGGCAGTCCCAAAATTTGGGCTACTTCTTTTTGCGGGATGTCTTCTAGGTCGTGCAGCACCAAAACGCTGCGGTGTTCAAAGCTCAATTGATCCAGTCCCCGCTGCACTAAATCTTCATAGTGCAACTGCATCAAGTCGGATGTGTTATCTTTGAGAACAACCCCATCCATTACTTCTTGATTTTTAAGTTGGGAGTCAAAAGAATGCTGTTTAGCAAATGCTTGTCTTTGGTCGGAAGCCACATTCCAAGTGATTCGATAAAGCCAAGTAGAAAAGTTTTCCTGGTGCTTGAGTTTGGGCAATCCTTTCCATACTCGCAGGAAGACTTCTTGTGCTAAATCGTCAAGAAGTGACGGACCGCAGAGTTGGTAAAGGGTTGACCTGACTTTGTGTTGGTAACGTTTGTAAAGGTAGCGAAAGCAAGTGCGATCGCCCTTTAAACACTCAGCAACTAAGTCCGAGTCGGAACAGTCATCGGTTAAAACATTGGCTGGCACACCTAACACCTGTGAAGTCTCCCCCACCAGTTCGTTATCTGAAGTGTTTAGACAGGACAGCTCTAAAAAAGGTTCAAAGGATTTAAAATTTTTTTTCGACGAGGCGGCAGGTAGGGAAACGGCACTGCCGTGTCCTGATTTTTCCTGTAATTAACGGGTTCCGAGGTGTAAAGCCTGGGAACCCAGATCCAGAGTCCGAGCCTTGGTTGAGAAAATGGACGCTCTGACTCGCCCCAGAAGCGTTACTTTCGCTAAGCGCCTAGTAACAACTAAAACCAGTAAAAATTTGCTCAGCGGGTAGGGACATGACAATGCCCATTGGTGTCAACTTAACCTCAAATGTAGTGCGAGTCTTCTGTCGAGTGATTAAAACCCGATCGCCCCGCAACGATTCGGGGGGACAAGAATCTTCTCTTTCGTCCCCCTTTTTAAGGCTACCGCGTACATACAAGTGGATTATGAGCTAGTTTCCACTCTTGCTGTTCGACCAATGCCTTGGTCGGAGGGTAGATTAATTGTATAAGTACCCTGATAAGGCTGTTCTCTTAAGTAGGCATAAAGCAATTGTGACTTGTCTAATAACCGACGGTCTTGTACAAGTGATTTAGAAAAGGTATATATAGGTTCTCAATTAAGGGAGGTAGAAGTTTAGATTGAATAATTGAATAATTGGGGAATTTACGAATCACTTAAAAAGACCTCAATCCCCCAATTAAAAATCTCAATCTATACATCACCTACCTGAGAAAAGCTATAGTAGACTTACCGCTTTTATTAACCTGAGACTTTGAGGCGATCGCCTGTCTGCGATATTGCTCGATCCAGGATTGAATTGCCAATTTAAATTCAGCTTTTTGTGCGTCTTGAATCACTTCTGGATCGAAGCGATCGCAATAATGAATTTCAATCAACAATGCTAACTCTTCGAGACAATATAATTCCGGTTTTTCTTTTTTTAACCTCTCAATCCAATTTTTTAAAGACTCGGAAGGAGGGCGAATCAATCCCGACTCATTTAAGGCCTGTTCGATTAAATAAAATTCCGATTTCGGACTAAACGAATCTTTGTTATAAATAGCTTTTAGCCATCTTTGTTTGTTAGATAAAAGGCGTACATTTTTCTTAAAATTAGGATTAGACCTCCAAAAAAATATTAATGCCAGCAGGATGACTCCCCCATACTTCAATCCATTGCTACCTGATAAATATCGCAACCCTAGCAAAATTTTGTAACTCAAGAGCGACCATAAATCAGAGATAAATGCCCATCGGGGAGCAGCAGCATCTTCCATGCTTTCCCAATCAGAAGGCGTAGGATCAAAAGCTTGCCATTTTCCCGCGATATAAGCCAAAGTCCAAGCATGAGCATGGCGACTTCTTACAATATATTGGTTCTCCAAAGAACTAAATTCGTGAACAGAATATCCAACAGCATAACGGGCTGGAATACCGAGTTTTCTCAGGAGAAGTGTCGCAGCGGTAGCAAAATATTCACAATGTCCAGAGCGAGTGTCCAGTAAAAATGTTGATAGAGGCGTAGCATCATTATCTTTGCCCCTAAGCTTCAGTGAATAAACGAAATTTTTTAGGAAAAACCACTCTATTTTATCTAATATTTCTGGTGGCGACTTTCCTTGAGTATCCATTTGACTGAGGATTTTACTCAGTGCAGATATTTCGGATTTTGGTATTTGCAGGTCGTCTTCTGTAGGCGGGCTATCTACAGAAAAATTATTATTAAAGTAGCTTCGATAAGCCAGCATATCAACTTTTCCCACCACTTTTATTGTGCCATATTTATTTTTTTCCATCTGAGTGACAGGCAATGCGTCAATTTTAAAAGTTCCATCTGGCAGCTTTAATAAACCTTGGTTGCCTTGGAGTGTAGCCGAAATAGTAATCGTTGATGGATTGGGTAGTTGGTCGCCTAAATCCCAAGTTGTGCCATTAATCTTTGGTTGTACGGGAACAAAGTTAGGATTTAAGGCGAGCCAAAGTGAAGAGTTGTAGCGATTATAAGTGGCTTCTCTTAGCAGTCGGGGAGGAGTGTGTTTAGCTTCAGGAGCAACTCTAAAAATTATTTCATTTGACTGTTTTAACAATCCCACTGACCCGATGTTCGTTTGTTTTTTCAAAAAATCTGTTTCTTGAGAGTTCCCCTGACTAAGCCATGAGATTGCTTGCTGTTCTACTGCTAGGTGAAGTTGGTGCAGGCCCATCTGTCCTATAAATCCTATACTGCCAGCAATTAACATCAGACCCAGCCAGAGAATAGATGAAAATCTTTTAGGTCTCACAGACCACAAAGCAATAGCAGTTAAGGCAAATATCCCAGCATAAAAAGAGATCTCTCTACTGTTCGTCGCACTAGCGGATAGCAGACAACAGATAAAATATGGATAACTTAGATTCACCATCAAGGGGTTAAGTGGTGCTTTTTTTGTGGCTTTGTTGAGCCACAAAAACATTAGGCGTATATCCAGACTTTCCTTAACAGAATATACCTGAGCAGCTACCAGTGGAAAAAATACACCAGGAAGCCACTGCAACAAATTATATATCAAGTAAATAGAGCGGTTGGCGACCAGGAGATAAACCAGCAAACAGCACAAAAAAATCAGGCATAAATTAGCAATGCGCCTAAAATCACTAGCTGAAAAATCCCACCGATAAGGCAACCAGTTAGCTGCCTCTAAAATCAGAGCAATTGGCAAAGCAAAAAACCATAGTCCCGTCTGCCAGCCCCAAAAAATTACACTAACACCCAAAAGAAACACTGGCATTTTCATAATTTCATTAACTCCTCTTGTATTTTACCTAGCTTTAAAATATGGCAGCTTGTTAAGTCATCTTTAATCAACTCTAAATTTAAGCTATCTAATTGAGCATCGGCGTCTGTTAAAATTAAAACTAAGGTATGAATACCGCGACTTCTCAGATAATTTAGTAATCTTTTTCTAGGTTCGTCCCAACACAAAAATATACAAATACAACCGCTTAGGAGAGAGATTTTCTCCATCAAAACTGAGGTGAGCGAGTCAAAATCTTTATCCTGACAGGCACCGAGGGAGGCGAGAATTTCTAGCATTTTATCAGTCGAGTTCAGCCCTCTACCAAAGGTAAAACAATAAGCTTCTTGAACGACGAACATCAAATCCAATAAGGATTCTTGAGTCTGAACTTCATAGGATAATGAAGCAGCAATTGAAATTGCTTCTTCTAAAATTTCACTATATTTTACACTTTGAAATGTATCCAAAATTAGGGCGTGCCTCACAAAAAATTCATCCTGTTCTTCTTTGACCATTGGCTTACCTGCTTTTGCCCAACTTTTCCAGTGAATTTTGCGTAGCGGATCTCCCGGTCGATAATCCCGCAGAGACCTAAATTCCTCGGAATCTCCTACGGATGAAGCTAATGTTACGCCACCTGATTGATATCTTCTTGAGCCAGGAAGCTGAATTGGTGGTAAATGATATAGTTTGGGTAAAATTAAGATAGATTGGGGCAAGGAAATAGTTTTACAAGCATTCCAAATCCCAAAAGGATCTGACCTAGTAACTGTTAGACCAGTCAGGCGGATAACACCTCTGTAGGACGGCGTAATTTCACAGACCACTTCTGTTTTGCTATTGGGTAGGAGAGGAGGCAATTCTATGGGTTTAGCTGTGGCGCATTGTTTTCTAGAAATTAGCCACAGCCAACGATAATAGCCGAAGTATTTATCCAATGAATTGCGCTGTTCTTCACCTGGTTCAGGTGTTTCTGTAAATTCTTGAAAACTTGGCCAGGTGTCGGCAAAATTTTCCCCCATTTTCAAATTGTTTTGAGTCTGGCTAGTTTTGTTATGAATGAGAATACGGTATTTTAAAGTGACTCCAACAGTTGCAAACTTTGGCAAGAAACGTACTGCGTTGAAGCGGAAGCGAAAAAATCTACTGAAAATTATGGCTATTCCTATAATTGACAACAGGAAAGTAAAGATTTGATAAGTCACAGTCTGATTAGTATCTAACCCTAAAATTCCCGCTAAAAGCGTGCAGCTAAGCACTGCTAACCCATTGTTAGTCAATCGCTTCTTTCGCGATCGATTTACACGCGCACCGAAGCGAAAAATAGCGTAGAAAACACGTTTCATTTTTTACGCGGGTACAGGAATAGATTTGATAATTTCTTCAACAACACCTGGAGCCATTCTACCCGAAAAACGCGCTTGAGGTTCCATTACTAGGCGATGAGCTATTACTGATACCGCTTGTTCTTGAATATGTTCTGGCGTAACAAACTCATAGCCATCGAACAAAGCTAATGCTTGAGCAACTTTCATTAAAGCTAGGGAAGCTCTGGGACTCGCCCCTAGTTGTACGCCTTCGGCTGAGCGAGTTGCATTCACGATATCTACGAGGTAACGTTTCAATTCTTCACTAATTCTAATTTGCTTTACCTGCTGTTTTAAGCTAATTAAATCCTCTAAATTAACGCAGGTTTGAAGTGTATCAATAGGATGTTGATGGATTTGATCTCCGAGCAGGTTAACTTCGTCTTCTGGCGAGATGTAGCCTAGACTAAATTGAACTGCAAAGCGATCCATTTGGGCTTCAGGAAGTGGATAAGTGCCACGAGATTCTACTGGATTTTGAGTAGCAATAACAAAAAATGGGTCTTTAAGTTTGTGCAAATTTCCGTCAATGCTGACTTGAAATTCTGCCATTGCTTCTAGGAGGGCGGATTGGGTTCGCGGTGATGACCGATTGATTTCGTCAGCCAAGACAATATTAGCAAAAATAGGCCCTTCGTGGAAATGGAACGTGCGTTGATTGGGGTCGAGCATGGATATGCCCAAGATATCGGATGGCAAAAGGTCAGGTGTAAATTGAATGCGTTTAAAGCTGACATCTACAGATAAGGCTAGGGCTTTAGCTAGGGTAGTTTTACCTGTACCGGGATAATCTTCTAGGAGGACGTGCCCGCCACTCACAAAGGCTGACAGCAATTTCCTGATTGCTGCTGATTGCCCTTTCACCACTTTTTGAATGTTGTTGGAAATCCTTTGATAAATTTCTCTGCCCGACTGAGCGTGATTTTCTATAATTGCTTTATCCATTATTTATTCTGTTCGTAGCGTTAGGTTACTGTCCCGCTGATTGGCTTCGATGATTTAACTATTTACAGCATTTTTCCAATAAGTATAAGTTTTTAAACCAATACTTTCTTTGTTTTCGTTATAGATATCATCTAAACATTTGAAAAGAGCTAAAGCGTAATTCTTTAATCCCAACTCTGTCAAAGTTGTGAGAATCCTAGTCAGCCGCAGGTAGTTGTGATTAAATTGTTCAATCCACTCTCTTTTCCTAGACAAATATTCCTCGGATTTGGCAATTACAATTTCTGCGTTTTCCCCTTCGCGACATTCCAGCCCGTAAAACGCCAGCATGACTTTGAACGAATGGACTAAGCGATTTCTCAACTCTTCACTTGTTCTAAAAGCTTGAATCACCTCATCATTTAAAGTAGGAGCACTGGAATTAAAGCGACTCTTTTCTCTCAGGGGAAATAGCCATTGAATGTAATTGTGCACGGATTCCAGCTTCTGGTAGTCCCACGACCAAATATCCTCGATCGCCCGACCTTGTGAATCAGGCTGCTGACCAAGATAGAATGCTAAAATTTTGTTTTGTTTGGTTGAATTACTCATTAATCTGCTATACAAAACATCAAAAAGATGCTGTTCAGTCGGTTTTAACCGACTTTAGCTATTAGCCAGGGGTTTAAACCCCTGGCTGCTTCGCCCGCTTTACCGCAGAGTCACAAACTCTTCAGCAGTCGATGGGTGAATGCCAATAGTCGCGTCGAAGTCTTTCTTCGTAGCTCCCATATTAACAGCGATCGCCATTCCTTGAATAATCTCGCCCGCGTCTTTCCCAACCATGTGCACGCCCAAAACTCTGTCAGTATTAGTTTCAACGATTAACTTGACAAAAGTTTTCTCGTCTGCACCTGTCAAAGCATGAAACATCGGCCGAAACTTGGCTGTGTAGCACTTAATTGAATCGCCAAATTTAGCTCTGGCTTGGCTTTCTGTTAAGCCGACTGTAGCCGCTTCCGGCTGGGAAAATACCGCTGACGGGACATTTTCGTGAGTAATTGCTCTCGGATTGTTGCCAAATTCAGTGTCTGCAAAAGCCCGTCCTTCGGCGATCGCAATTGGCGTTAAATTGATGCGGTTGGTGCAATCTCCCACTGCAAAAATGTGCGGTTGACTGGTGCGGCTGTTTTTGGTAACTGCGATCGCACCTTTATCTGTTTCTACTCCCGCATTTTCTAAACCCAATTTTTCTAAATTAGGCTGACGCCCGGTAGCGCACAACAGCGCGTCTACTATTAGCGTTTCTTCGGCTTTTCCCGACAGAGTTAATTTTAAGCCTTCTGGGGTTTTCTCAATGTGGTTGATCGAGCTTTCTGTCAAAATGTTTATTCCGTGCTTAATCATTCCTTCTTGCACGTTGGTGCGAATTTCTGTGTCAAATTCGTTCAAAATTAAGTCACGGCGGATGATTTGAGTTACTTGGCTTCCCAACCCGTTCATAATGCAAGCAAATTCGACGCCGATGTAGCCTCCTCCCCAAATTGCCAACCGTTTTGGCTGCTCTTTTAGTAGGAAGATTTCGCGAGAGGTAATCGCGTGTTCGATGCCGACAATTGGGACTCTTTGCGCTTCTCCGCCGACTGCAATTAAGATTTTGGCTGCGGTATATTTTCTGTCACCAACTTCGACGGTGTGGGGATCAATAAATTTGGCGTATCCTGAGATTAATTCGACTCCGGCTTTTTCAAGAAAGCTGATGTGCAGTTTGCTCAGCCGCCGCACTTCTGCGTCTACCGTGGTGACGAGTTTTTCCCAATCGAAGCTGCTTTCTACTGGACTCCAACCGTAGCCCACCGCATCTTCGTAAAGGTGCGAAAATGTTGAGGCGTACACCATGAGTTTTTTGGGGACACAGCCGCGAATTACGCAGGTTCCGCCTACTAAGTCATTTTCGGCGATCGCCACTTTTGCGCCGTAGGATGCTGCTCGCTTGGAACTCGCCAATCCGCCGGAACCCGCACCTATCACAAACAAGTCGTAGTCGTATGTCATAATTGTGTTTACCTAAAATCTCCAACTTACCAAGTTTACGCTTAAATTTTCTTAATGATAGCTCAAAAATTTTGCCTTTAAGAACTTCTGATCGCTACATACATAGCTAATTGAGGGGTGAAAAAACGGGGAACTAGCCGATATTTGGTTATAGGATAGCCCCAAAATGCCATCTGTGATGAAAAGTTTAGCCGTATAAGAGCAGGTGGCCTCACTCAACCCTAGCTGCTTACTGGTATTGTCAGCTTCGTTAACTCTGCTCCTGCTTTGACTCGGTAGATTTATCTGGCTCTGTCTTCTGCTCCTTTGACGCTGTATCATCTGGTTTTTGGATTTGCTTGAGATGAATCTCATTCACCTGATTGATAAAGTTTTCTATTGCCATTTTTGTCATTTGTTGATGTTGGGCTTCGTCGGCTACATCATAGCAACGATAAGCTGGAGTCACTCCTAATACAAATTTCTCCTGTTCCGCTTCTAACAATTCCACAGTCGTGTTCGCAGAAATCCAATTCTCCTGAAAAGGAAATGAGGTAACTATACTGGCGACTATGGAGGCGACAGCGGGACAAATTACGGGCAGCCACTTGAGCAACGATTGACCTGGTTCCAATTTGTCTACCAATACTAAAATTGGTGTGACTCCCGAAAAAACAACGGTTGCCAATTGGAAAGTATAGTAAATATTTCTAGAAGTCTCTCTAGTGTTTCTATAGTCGTCAATCAACTCCTGGCAATATCGTAAAGCCTTTTCTCTCACCGGGGTGATAGAATTTTTATCCGAAACATTATTCGGGTTTAAGAGATAGTTATATAGTTCAGCTTTTCTTCTGATATCTAACTGATTAGCACTATTCCTAGATTTGTTAGCTAATTCTCTATTGGTCAGGAAAATAAAAATAAAACTAGAGAGAAAAACAGCTCCCCAAATAACGATAAGTTGATTGTCTAGCAAAACTCTGGTAAGGATGGCTGCACCCACAAAAGCAGCTAGAGATAAATACTCAACTATTTTCAGGAAAGATAACATTTGTGGACTCGATGAGACTGTATTGGAAATCTCGGTCTGGTTGGTATCGGTAGAAGTAGTCATTGCTTTGTAATCTGTTTGGCGATCGGACACAAGTTTAGCCTATTTGGGTGTCTATTTCACCCAAGCCCTGTCAACTTGGTGAAGAAGGCCCTGAAACCGTTGAAAAGTTGTTGAGGGCGATCGTTGAAATTTCATCCTTTAACAGGTGATGACCAATAAACTGGGTTTATTGGTCATCGCCAACGGGTACGATGACGTAAAACAGGGCGATCGTATTTTGACAGTAGTTGCCATACGCACCCTACAGAGAGAGTCGGTGCATAAATAGCATAGATTTTTTAGTGCTGCTGAATCAAAGTATGATTTTGCCTGTAGGGGTAATTCTAAGTCCTTACACCGTCAGCGGTGGGGCAATCATGGGGGGATTGCCTCTACAAATTTCATACCCAATTAAGCAACGCCGATTTTTTTTCCACTCAGACTTTACCTCCAGGTCGGTGTCAAAGTATTCACTCTGCCTTGAATATAGATGTTCTGTTCATTAGTATCGAAACAGCCGTCACCCCAAATGTGAAAACTGATGGGAAGTGTTAGTTTAGTAGTTAGTTGTGTCGATCGCCCAGAAAAAAATGCCTGAACTACAAACCGATACATACCAAGACCTCGACCCGCAAGTCCTCTCAAAGCCCGTTGTTGTCGGTCTGGAAGAGGTAACAAAAGTTTACGGGATTGGCGACCTGGAAGTTCGCGCCTTAAACGGCGTCAGCTTGACCGTAAGACAAGGAGAATATTGCTCGATTATGGGCGCATCGGGTTCCGGCAAATCTACAGCTATGAATATTATCGGCTGTCTCGATCGACCTACGAGCGGCAGTTACTACTTAGACGGCGTAGATGTCGCCCAAATGCCCGAAGGAGAATTAGCCGGAATTCGCAATTTAAAATTAGGTTTTGTATTCCAACAATTTCACCTGTTGCCTCAATTGACAGCCTTAGAAAATGTCATGTTACCGATGGTTTATGCCGGCATTCCCGCAGCAGAAAGACGCGAACGAGGAGTAGATGCTTTAACAAAAGTAGGCCTGGAAAGTCGCCTGCAAAACAGACCGAATCAACTATCAGGAGGACAGCAGCAGCGGGTAGCCATCGCCAGGGCTATTGTCAACCGTCCCGTCTTGTTACTGGCTGATGAACCTACAGGTGCATTGGATACAAAAACTACTCAAGAAGTAATGGATATTTTTACCGAATTCAACGAAAGCGGCATGACTGTTGTTATGGTAACGCACGAACCGGAAGTAGCGCGCCAAACTCGCCGCGTTGTCTGGTTCCGCGACGGTCAAGTTATTCACAATAATCTCAACCCCGAAGAGCTTTCACACGCTGTATTTTAGTATAATAGTCCGCGAAAAGCGAAAAGAAAATGGGGCGATTGAAATCGCTTCTAGACAAACGAAGTCGGGAGCATCCCGGTTTTGTAAATATCCGAATAAGTGTAAAATAGTTAAAATCAATAAAAGCGTCAAAAAAAGTCGAG
>NZ_JAUBTK010000023.1:0-87106 GCF_036702455.1 Microcoleus sp. D2_18a_D3 | reverse complement strand
TTGACAGTTGACAGTTGACAGTTGACAGTTGACAGTTGACAGTTGACAGTTGACAGTTGACAGTTGACAGTTGACAGAAGGAAGTTATTGTAGGGTGCGTCAATCGATTTTAGATTTTAGATTTTAGATTTTAGATTTACCCCACGGATAAATGCGGGGGCTTGAGGATTTTCGATTTGGGATTGATTCCACGGATAAATCACTTGGCGAGTACCACCTTTGAAATTCGCTTGTCAGGGGCGCTGAATGTAATGACTACCTATTCAAGAATTTTGCCCCGCTACCCTATGGTGAGTTAGTTACAACGAAGAAACCGGGTTTTTCCTCGAACTTGAGGATTTTTAGCAAATATTTCGTAAAAAACCCGGTTTCTGGCTATCTATGTAAGCTTACTTTTCAGAATTGGTATTATTTAAATATCCCCAAGCTTCTAACCTGCGAGTTACAATAGCTTGAATTTCCTGAGCGACTTCATATTCAGGCCGATCGCCATTTATCCGGACAATTCGAGATTTATTTTCCTGGGCTAACTCCGCAAAACCTTGCTGCACAAGGCGGTGAAACTTTAAATCTGCTTGCTCGATCCGATCGCACCCTCCCCGAGCCCTTACCCTCGCCAAACCCGCCTCCACATTAATATCCAGCCACAAAGTCAGATCGCTTTCCAAGCCACCGGTAGCAATTTCATTCAACTGCTTAATTAAATTTAAGTTAAGACCGCGGCCGTAGCCCTGATAAGCAATCGTAGAGTCAGTAAAGCGATCGCATAAAACAATCGTTCCCTTAGATAACTGGGGTTTAAGAAAAGTTTCGACGTGTTGAGCGCGATCGGCAGCGTACATGAGTAATTCTGCTCGATCGGATACAGATTCCCCCCCATCTTGTTTCAGCAACAAATGTCGCAGTCCCCTTCCCAGCTCAGTACCCCCCGGTTCGCGAGTAGCCACCAAGCGGACACTCAGAAAGCAACTTGCTTGCAGGAACTGTATCAAGCGCTGCATTTGCGTAGTTTTACCGGCACCTTCAACCCCCTCAAACACGATAAGTTTACCCTTCATTGCCCTAACTTCCCACCTGAATAAAATAAATCCATATTGTTCTGTGCATCTGTTCTATCTTCGGTATGATAATAAAGTCTAAATGCCTCACGGCTGGAGTTTTTTATGGCTCGCTATACTGGTTTTTTTATCGTTGCGGTTCCCATCGACCGTCTGCGTCAGTCCCTGATTGAAATTTTAGAGTCATGCAATCTTGATATTATCTACAATACAGGAGATTCCGTCATGGCTCGCGAGCTCCCAGGTCAAGTTTCGATTGCCAAACTTGTCACCGCAGAAGTCCTAATTGAGAAAAACACGGCCAGCGACTCAGAGGTTCGCATGAACTTCGTGATTAAAAACGAGGAACTGCCCCTGCAAACCAACAATCACTGTCGTCAAATGTTCGAGCTAGTGAGTCGTTCAATTATGAACAACAATAATTGGCGACTCTTGGAAAGTATGGCACTCTAGCCATCAGTCAGTTGATTGTACATTGTAGATTTTAGAGTGACTCCACAGATTTATCTGGGGCCTCGAACTAACGTCGAAACTTCTTTGGTCTCGGCTCCTGGTGTGGGGGGCTTGTATCCGTATTGGGAGGAGGTCATTATTCATTAGTTTCTAGCTAATGACCGATGACCTCCGACTTTTATCTGCAATCCCTAAATTTAAGCTCGAAATCCGCGTCGCAGCAGCAAAGAATTTGTAACCACGCTAACAGAACTAAACGCCATAAATGCTCCGGCCGCCGCAGGACTGAGTAGAATTCCGGTTGCAGGCAGCAAGATACCCGCTGCAACCGGAATTCCCAGAGTATTGTAACCAAAAGCCCAAAATAAATTTTGACGAATCTTATTAAAAGTAGCGCGCCCCAGCTCGATCGACTCAACAACATCCATCAAAGCATTTCGCATCAGCACAATTTGAGCTGTCTCAACTGCGACATCAGTACCGCAGTGCAAACCGATACCGACATCAGCTTGAGCCAAAGCCGGCGCGTCATTGATACCATCCCCCACCACAGCCACTTTACAGCCTTGGGCTTGCAAAGCCGCGATCGCCCTCGCCTTCCCCTCCGGCCGTACCTCGGCCAAAACATCAGCCGCCGTCAAATCTAGCTGCTGCGCCGTCGCCGCCGCCGCAGACGCCGTATCCCCCGTGAGCATCATCACCCGCAATCCCATGCCCCGCAAACGTTCCACCGCCGCCTTAGCATCCGGCCTCAGAGTATCTTTTAGCCCGATTACCCCCAGCAAAACGCCCCCAGAAGCCACGTAAACCGCCGTTTTGCCTTGCAAAGACCCCAAAAGTTCCGTCGCCACAGCGACCCCCTGCTCCTTCATCCACTCGGCATTCCCCGCGAACACCCGTCGGCCCTCCACCAAAGCAGAAACCCCGAATCCCGGTTCCGTGCAGAAATCCTCAGCAGCTAGCAGCGGCAAACCTTGTTGTTGAGCTTCCAGCAAAATCGCTGCGGCGATGGGATGACAAGCGCCCCTTTCCACCGCCGCCGCAATTTGCAGCAGTTTTGAGTCAACCGCACTTGCAGAAACTCCATCAATTGTGGAAGCAACATCTTGTTTGTTGCCAACATTAATATCTGAGTTCAAATCCCACTCGGAATTCTGGAAAACCGGCAAATAATCTGTGAGTGTGAGATTTCCGGTTGTCAGAGTGCCAGTCTTGTCAAAAACCACCGTATCTAATTGATGCACCCGTTCTAAAACATCACCACCGCGAATTAAAAGCCCGCGCTCCGCCCCGATGCCAGAACCGACTAAAATTGCAGTTGGGGTAGCCAGTCCCAAAGCGCAAGGACAAGCAATCACTAAAACTGCGATCGCCAATTTCAAACTTAAGAGCAAAGGCGATTGATAATGGATAATTGGCAATTCATTTCCCATATTCATTGCCCCGTGTCCCATATCCATTGCCCCGTGTCCTAAAAGCACAGAAGGCCAAATATGAGTCCCGGCAAAATACCAAAATAGGAAAGTTAAAACCGATATCCCCATTACCCCATACACAAAATATCCCGCCACAGTATCAGCTAAATTTTGAATCGGCGCTTTGCGAGTTTGGGCGGCCTGCACCAAAGCCACCATTTGAGCTACAGTTGTTTCCTTACCGGTGCGAGTTGCGCGCATCACAACTGCCCCGGATTTATTGATAGTTCCCGCCGCCACTGTATCTCCTGGTTGCTTCAAAACAGGCATTGATTCGCCAGTCAGCATCGACTCATCTATCGTTGTTTTGCCTTCGCAAATTTCGCCGTCTACCGGTATTTTTTCCCCCGGCAAAACTTGCAGCCATTCTCCGACTCGGACGCGATCGGCGGGAATTTCAATGTATTGTGGATCGTAGACCTCTGATGTCGAGTTTAAAGGCAATTCTTGCGATCGCACATCTAAAGTCGGGAGTTTAAAATCAACTAAGCGGGCTTTCGCCGGTTGCAATGCGATTAAAGCTTGCAAAGCTGATGCAGCGCGGCGTCTGGCTTGCTGTTCGAGAGTTTTGCCCAACAAAATAAAGCCCAGCAGCATCACCGGTTCGTCAAAAAAGCACTCCCATCCCATCCGTGGAAACAGCAGCGCCGCGTTGCTAGCGGTGTAAGCTGTAACAGCGCCTAAAGCTACCAAAGTATTCATGTTGGGTGCATTTCGCCACAAACTGCGGCACCCATCAACGATAATCGGGCGGCCCGGTACCAGCAAAGCGAGGGTGGCAAGTCCCCAGTGAAACCAAATATTGCTGAGAATTGGGGCTTTTGTGCCGAGTACGTGACCTAAACCGGATAGAATAATTAGGATCAGGGCGATCGTCAATTGCTTGATTTGCTGTCGAATTTCTTGCTGTCGCCGTTCAATTGTTGCCGCTTCTGCTTCCCGCTGATTTTCACCGGAACGAGACTGAGAGGGAAATCCATTATCAGTCAACTTTTTCGCTAAAGCCTCTGCATCGACAGCCCCCGGTTGACACTCAACCGTCGCGACTTCTACGGCCAAGTTAACGCAAGCTGAAATTACGCCTGAATACTGCATAAGTTGGCGTTCCACAGCTTTAGCGCAGCCAGCACATTTCATCCCGCCGACATCGAAAGTAACAAGTTCTGGCGGTGATTCTTTAACTGATATGATTTCTGGTTGGATTTCGGGGATTGTTTTGGGTAGAAATTGCATGGTTTTTTGGTATTGATTAGAATATTTCGGTGCTTGTGAAATGGTTTAATGCACTGTTTAGACAAATGTCTATATTTTTATCATAGATAAATATTGTGGCATCTTCCAAAAGTGTTAGTTTTTTTTAATTCTTATTAGTTGCAGGCGGTTAAATCCGCATTCCGGCAGGGGTTTCAACTACTTTCTGACTGCGAGTTTAATGCTAAGGCACACTTAGGACACCGCATTGCCGTTTCCTTATTTGATATAATGATCCCATTGCCTAGTTAATATCCAGCTTTTATTTGACGAATTTAGCTATGACAGAAACACCCAAATTTTATATTATCAAACGTCCTGCCGGTAATTGCGAGATTTTGCCGTTGGCGGAGCCCTCGCAGAGGATCGCGCAACTTGAAGAACAAAAATCCAGTATTATTGAAAAGTGGGGCCCTTACGATTCGGCCGAAGATGCGATCGCCCGCCGCATCGGATTAATTCGCGCCGGCAAATGCCAGCCGCAATGACGAATTACTATTGCTTTCCTCCCCATCGCGAAAGCTAACGTGATATCCAATCTGTTAGCATCAAAATTATTCCTATCTCTCTTCTCTGCATCTGCGTGAATCTGCGTCCATCCCTTGTCATCTGCGGTTAACATATTCTCTTTTTTTAACCGCAGATGAGGGCAGATTAACACAGATTAACGCAGATGAATTAGATCAATTTCGGTTGCACCGGACGCATTGCAAAAAATAGCGAAGCATTCGAGTTTAAAATCTGGGCTTTTAGCCGTAAATCTTCGCCCGAATGCTTTTTTTTAACTGAAACCTTACCAGAAAGAATTGGTTTAAAGCCGGAACCCATAAGCGGGAGAAATTAAAAGAAGACTATTCATTACTCCAGTCCTCTTCCTTCCAGGTAGAGGTCGCTATCAACTGTCAACTGTCAACTGTCAACTGTCAACTGAAACAGGTTTTCTACCTAGATTTAGAAGGTGCTGCACTCGGTTTTGCTTGCGCCGCATTCGGTTTAGGTGGCGCTGCATTCGGTTTCGACTCCGCCTTATTGTTCCCTGTTTTACCAGTAACTTGCTGTGTCAAAACTTCCATAGCTTTCGCGTACTGCGGATCGGCCGTCGTAGCGATTTTATCGCGATCGCGCCTCAATTCCTGTTTTTGAGCCTCGGTGAGTTCTACCTTGAAATCCGGTTCAATCCCGGCCTTGTTGATATCAGTGCCCTTGGGAGTAAAATACTTGGCAATTGTCACCGCCAAACCGGCACCATTTCCCACGCCGCGTACTGACTGAACTAAACCTTTACCAAACGTCTTTGTTCCCACTAAAACCGCGCGTTTGTTGTCTTGCAAAGCACCGGATAGAATCTCGCTAGCACTTGCTGAACCGCCGTCTACCAGTACAACTAACGGTTTGTCTGTGAGATCTCCCTTATTTGCCGTTTGTTTATCGGCCTCACCGACTCGATCGACCGTCGAGACGATCGTACCTTCTTTGAGCCACATCCGAGCAATTTCAATACTTCCGTACAGCAACCCGCCGGGATTGGAACGCAAGTCTAAAATATAGCCCGTTACTTTTTTCTGTTCCAAATCCTTAATTGCCGATCGCATTTCCGATGCAGCATTCGCACTGAACTGATTTAAGCGAATATAGCCGACTTCTCCGATCGGGGTTTTCTGCACCGACTTCCGCACGGGATGAATTTCTATTTTAGCGCGTTTCAGCTTAAATTCTAATTCTTTGTTTCCCCGCAAAATAGTCAGCGTTACTTCAGTATTCACCTGGCCACGAATCAAACTTACCGCTTGATTCGTATCCATGCCTTCTGTGCTCTTGCCGTCAATCTTAGTAATGATATCTTTTGCCAGAATACCAGCACTAAAAGCAGGGGTATCTTCGATCGGCGAAATCACTGTCAACTTCTTAGTTTCCTCATCTTGAGTCAACTGAATCCCAACTCCTGTCAGTTCCCCAGAAGTTTCAACCTGCATATTTCTGAACTCTTGAGGGTCCATAAACCGCGTATAAGGATCATCCAGCTTCTTCAGCATTTCCCGAATTGCTTTGTAAGCTTCGTCGTCGCTGGTATAAGTCCGGTTCAAATAATCATTCCGCACCGCTTTCCAGTCAACCTGGTTAAAAGTGCCATCAACATAACTTTTGTCAATAATTTGCCAAACTTCATCAACCAACTCTTTAGGGCTTCCCCTAAAAGAAGCCAGAGATTTAGAACTGCAACCAGTGTTTGCAAGAGTTACGGCAGTGAGTACCACCGCTGCTGCACTTAGAACAAGCCCTCGTTTTGTTATAACCATTTGTGTGACGCGCGGGAGGAAAAGAGTTCAGAATAATTACGCTCAATCTAACACAGGCAAGGCCCGCTCGCGTTTGGCGTACATATATTATTCAACTTTGCCGAGTTCTGCGGTATCAACTTAAGAGTGAAACCCTCTGTCTTTCTCGTTTGTATCGAACCCTAGATCCCCCTAAATCCCCCTTAAGAAGGGGAGTAGGGGTTGACTTTAACCTCACCTGTCTCCCCTTAACAAAGACTTAGATCGCTCTTGTCCCCCCCTTACTAAGGGGGGTTAGGGGGGATCTCCGGGTTTAAAACACGCATTAGGGGCGATCCTCTCCGAGGGCTGCGCTAACGACAGCAATTAAGGATCGACCCAGCGATCGTCCGATTTAATCAAGTCAATCAATTCTGCCACCCCTCGGTCTTCCGGCACTTTCTTAATTTCTTCCCGGCCCCGGTACAGCGAGATATAACCCGGTTGCTTCCCGACGTAGCCGTAATCAGCATCAGCCATTTCTCCCGGCCCATTGACAATACAGCCCATTACTGCTATATCCAAACCCGTGAGATGCTTCGTCGCCTCTCTCACTTTGTGTAACACTTCCTCTAAATTAAACAAAGTGCGACCGCAGGAAGGACAAGCGACATACTCAACCATCGTTTTCCGCAGTCCCAAGGCTTGCAGAATGCTGTAGCAAACGGGAATCTCCTTTTCTGGGGCCTCTGTCAGCGAGACGCGGATGGTGTCACCGATACCGTCAGCTAACAAAGGTGCCAGGCCTGCGGTGGATTTGATGCGGCCGTATTCGCCATCTCCTGCTTCCGTGACGCCGAGATGCAGCGGGTAATCCATGCCGAGTTCGTCCATCCGGTGCACCATCAAGCGGTAAGCAGCCACCATCACCGGCGCGCGGGAGGCTTTCAGGGAAATTACGATATTTCGGAAGTCGAGGGATTCGCAAATTTTGATGAATTCCAGGGCGGATTCTACCATGCCTTCGGGCGTGTCGCCGTAGGTAAACAGCATCCGTTCGGCGAGGGAACCGTGATTGACGCCGATTCGCAAAGCTTTGCCTTGGTCGCGCAGGGAAATCACCAGAGGTTCCAGGGTTTCGCGGATTTTTTCGCCAATTTCCGCGAATTCGCTGTCGGTGTATTCGCTTCTGTCGGCTTTCGGCTTCTCGAACACGTAAAGTCCGGGATTGATTCTCACTTTGTCTACGTGTTTGGCCACTTCCAGGGCAATTTTCATGCCGTTGTGGTGGACATCGGCGACGAGGGGCACGGGTTGGTAGGTGGCGTGCAGTTTTTGCTTGATTTCGGCTAAAGCTTTAGCGTGGGCCATGCTGGGCACGGTGACGCGGACGATTTCGCAGCCAATCTCGTGCAAGCGCCTAATTCCGGCGACTGAACCGTCGATGTCGAGGGTGTCTTCGTTAATCATCGACTGGACGACGACGGGGTTGCCGCCGCCGATGGTGACGCTACCGACTTGGACGGGTCGGGTTTTGCGGCGTTTGATGGTGGTGTCGAAAATCGGTTGGCTAGATGCGGTTTTAGTGGGGTTCGGCAGAGTTTGCATAACTGGTTGCGAGTGTTCTGTAATTAGAGTTTATAAAATTGTGTCTGCTGTTTTTTAGGTTTGCACAGAAAGGGTCTGTTTGGGCAAAGAGGTTTTGGGATTTAGGATTTTTGATAGAAGTACGATCGAACTTGTAAGTCACATTATGTATGTTTGGGCGATCGGGTGATCGATTTTTTAGTATTAAAATTTAACATTCCGGGCGGGCAATATGCCCATTCCACAGATGAATCCGGGGGCTTGTTTAACAGTTGATAAATTTTAGGTACAATCTAAGATTATTGGGGGCGATCGCATCTAGCAAAATTATCTCGATAGTTTGGAGTCTTAAACACTTATGCCAGATGAAACGATTTGGATTGTGACCGCCGATACTTCGGATGAGTCTCCTGATGCACCTGATTCTGACGGTGCGAAGAATGGGGGACATATAGGCGTGGATTGGAGTGATGCTTGGGACGCGCAGCCAAATGAGCCGACCCAAAAGCAGGCGGCAAAAGCGGTTGATAGCTTGCGACTTCACAATGTCAGTATCAAGAAATTAGAAAAAGAATTGGTTGACTTGATGCAAACGGTAGATCAAATGTTCACCCGTGCGGATGCGGAAGCTGACATGAAATCGATCGAGTTATCTGAAATTGATTTATCCGTTGCGATTAACGCCGAGGGTTCTTTCAGTTTAGTCGGTCTGGGAGCTAAAGTTGCAGATACCAGAACTGTATTGTTGAGATTTAAACGGAAGTCTTAAGGTGAGATGGGAAAAAATTGGGCGATATCAATTGGCATCAATAAATATGAGTTCCTGCAACCGCTGAAGTATGCCAACCGGGATGCACAGTTAATGCGAGAGTTTCTTGTCAAAGAAGCGGGGTTTGAGCAAGTCTTGTTCTTCTCTGATGACTCGCCCGATTATAAAGGTCTACAGACTCGTCCTTTTTTTGCCAATCTAAAAAAAGTTTTGAGGACGATGTTTGAAAAACCCTTGATGGCAGATGGGGATAACTTTTGGTTTTTCTTCAGCGGGCACGGGATGCCCCATAATGGGTGTGATTACCTGATGGCTTGCGATAGCGATCCGGGGGATGTTGAACATACGGCGATTTCGATTAATTATGTAACAGAACGTTTGCGTCGCTGCGGTGCTGATAATGTTGTCCTGATTCTGGATGCTTGTCGTGGGGGTCAAGGGAGTAAATCAGGAGAAGGAATCGGCAATCAATCGGCTGAAGTTGCGCGCCAAAAAGGAGTCATTACATTTTTTTCTTGCAGTCCTAATGAGTTGTCATATGAACTTGATGATTTACAGCAGGGTGCTTTTACAAAAGCATTTCTGGACGGGTTAGGAATTCAAGGTCAATGTGCAACTGTTGAGCGATTGAATCATTATTTGAGTGGGCGATTGCCTGAACTTCTCCGGCAACACAAAAGCGAAAAAGTGCGACAAACACCTTACGTTATTGCAGAGCCTGTCACGAAGTGTCACTTAATTCTTTGCCCGCGATATGCAACCTTCACTGATGTTGCAACGATAAAAAATGATGCTTTCTCTGCTGAAGTTCACAAAGATTTTGATTTGGCAGAACAGTTGTGGATTCGGGTGTTAGCTGCATCTTCCGGTGATATGGATGCTATTAAAGCACTAAAAAGAATTGCCATTGCACAACATCAGCGGAGTTCTGAAGATCGTGCTAAAACCGACCAATCTCCCCAACCTGCACCTCATAATTCTACTCCTATTGAGCCTGATGTTCCTCTCAAATCTGAGCGGCGAGTAGACTACACTAAGTTGCGCGATTTACTGGCAACTGGAAAATGGAAAGAAGCGGATAAGGAAACGGCTAACAAAATGCTGGAAGTAGCGGCGAGAACAAGCGAAGGCTGGCTGAGGGAGGAAGATATCGATCAATTTCCCTGTGAAGACTTGCGAACTATTGACCAACTTTGGGTAAAATACAGTAAGGGACTCTTCGGCTTTTCGGTGCAGAAACGCATTTATCAAAGTCTGGGGGGAACCAGGGAATATGCTCGTAAAATATGGGAAGCGTTTTGCGATCGCGTAGGTTGGCGTGTGAATAGTGAGTGGAGAGAATATAATGATCTAAAATTCAACACCAAAGCACCTGAAGGACACCTTCCAGCAGGGGGGGGTGGGGCGGCTCCTCCTTCTCTGGCGTCGAGACTTGTAGACTGTAACATCTAAGCGTTTCAGGGTTTCATAAAGATTTATTACAAAGGCAAAAACCACGAAACCACGCCAGTTCTACGTTTCCGATACCTGGCATATTCAATTTACCAAATTACTAAAGAGTAGAAACTAGCTATTTTTTGATCGGCTGTAATAATAGCAGCTTGACTTCTTTTGGCAACTGCTACAACCACTCTATCTGCTGGAGATCGGTGTTCCCATTCTAATTTGACACTTTCTAGCCAAATGTCCTCATCAATTGGAACGATCCGAATAACCTTAGACTTTTTTAAAGTAGCGATATAGTCATCAATACTTACTCCTAAATCTAACTTATGATTTTTGATCTAGATAGCTATTTCCCAGATTGCCGTTGATGGAACTAAACCATTTTTTTCTTGTTCCATCTGCTGACAAGCATCTTTTGCCGATTGAGAAAGTTTCTCTGGATCTAAACTCCACCAGATGAGAGCGCAGGTATCAAGGACAACAGTCATACTTCCTGCCATTCTTCAGTTGTTGGCGTAGTTAAATCTTCAAAATATTTTACTTTCCCCCGCATATCCTTAAATAATTCTTCAGTTGAAAGAGACTTTTCATACTGAGAAATTATCACAACTGGTTTAGTCCCATCCATCACTAAAATATCTTCGCCTTCCAGCTCGACAAGTCGCAAAAGTTCTAGTAATTGAGCGGTTAATTGACTTTTGTCTATGGTTTTCATAGGACAATGATTGGTGTTGTGTTAAAACTCTATTATATCTTAAGACGGTTCACTTAGCTAAGCCTGTCATTGCGCTACGGGAAAGCCATCGCAGGGACTTTGCTCAGTTCTCAATTAGCTGAGGTGCGCGATCGAATAATTACTTTTTTAACGGAAAAATATTGTGTTACAATAAATCAACCTGAGTGTTAACATCGCAACTGTATGACAGCTAAAATACACATCAGCAAATTAGGTAATTCCTTGGCTTTGCCAATACCAGACTACATAGTAAAGTTTCTCAACCTTAAAGTCGAAGATTCAGTAATTTGCAGCATAGAAAATGGGAAACTGGTCATAGAGCCTGTAAATAATAAAGTATCAAAGTATACCCTAGATGAATTATTGGCAGGCGAAATAGAATCTAGCGAAGAAGTCTCTTGGGGAAAACCAGAAGGAGAGGAAGTTTGGTAAACTATATCCCCGAACGAGGTCATTTTATTCGCCTCAATTTTGACCCTCAATCAGGACACGAACAAATGGGGACTAGGCCTGCACTGGTGGTGAGTCAAACTAAATTTAACCGAAAAATGGGGTTTGTGTTTGTTTGTCCCATCAGCAACACACAACGCAAAAATCCGTTTTATCTTCCCATTCCAGAAGGTGAAGCGATAACAGGTGTAATTATGACGGATCAACTCCGTTATGCAAGATTATGGCGCAAGGCAGGCAAGTTTTCTTAGTGAATGTCCAGAAAATATAATTGAGGAAGTTTTGAGGCGAATTCAACCTATTTTGTTTGAGAATATGACTGTTGATGAATAGTTAATCAAATTATAAACTAGATTTGTAGTTGGCATTAAGCATCAAGAGTATGTAGAAATCTCTCTTGCGGATGATGCGATCGCCCCTCCTCCCCAGCAAAACTAAAAAATGTACTGGCAAATCCCTTCACCGACCCAGGCTCAGCAGTTAAATAATCTGAGGTTTTCCATTGGACGATCGCACAAACGCACCAACCACCGCAGCTAACAACCGCCGACCTCTAATTATCGCAGGAATTCTCCTCGGAATCGGTCAATCCGGCTTTTTTGACGGCATTGTGCTGCACCAACTCCTGCAGTGGCACCATATGTTTAGCAGCGTTAAAACCGATTCTACCGTTGCGGGTCTAGAATTAAATACCCTCGGAGATGGATTGTTTCACGCTGCGGATTGGTTGGTAACAGTGGCGGGAATCTTCTGTTTGTGGGGTGCGGTGAAGCGCAAAGATGTTCCTTTGTCAACTCAAACTTTTTTCGGTTCAATATTAATTGGTGCTGGATTGTTTGACTTTGTTGAAGGCATTGTTGACCATCAAATTTTGGGAATCCACCACGTCAAACCCGGTATCAACGAGTTAGCTTGGGATTTAGGATTTCTCGCTCTTGGAGTTAGTTTAGCGCTGTTAGGTTGGATGCTGGTACAGAGGGAAGTTCCCGCAGATACTAAAGTTTAAATGAATGCAGAGATTGGGAATTATACCAAATCCGCGTTACAAATCCCCCACTCTCTTTTTAACTCATCAGTTCATCCCGCAGCATCCAACCACGCAATCAAATCCTCTTGACTCCTAAAATCCAACAAAGCTTCTCCCAAATCATCTAACTGTTCCACAGATAACCCCTGGATACGAGTTTGAACTTCCTGTGTAACATCACCCACCCGCCGCACGAGTAGACGCATAATTAATCCTATTTCCCCTTCAATTTTACCCCTTTCGATTCCTTGTTCGATTCCTTGTTCGATTCCTTGTTCGATTCCTTGTTGTATTCCCTGTTCAATCCCCTGTTGTAGACCAATTTCTATCCCTTTCATCACAGACCCGATTTGGTCTTGGATAAACATTTCTCGCTTGTCTACATCATTCAATTCGTCTAGGGTCAAATTTGCTCGGTTGGCAATTCCCAGCGCGGTATTAATCTCTTCAATAGACCCCAATGTCTCTGGTACTGCTTCCAAAGAGGGCGCATTTTTCATAAAATAAATCCATTTTTCCGGCAGAGTTTCGAGTTCATTCAATTCTTTTTTGAATTTCGGTAACTCTACAAACACTAATTTTAACTCGCAGTTGGGATAGACGAATTTCTCTTCGGTTTCTGTGAATTCAAAGTTAGAGATTAGTTTTTCGGTGTTTTCAAATAAGATAAAGTCGGTGATGGTTAAAGCAATGACCGGATTTAACTTTAAATAACCTTCTCCGGCTTTGAGTTGAGTAGAATAGGTTTTGGCTGCATTGTACACTACCCGTTTTTCAAAGGCGGCGACGTTGAGTACCTGCATTTCCACAATCACGGTTTTGTTTCCGGTAATCTTGGCTTTGACATCCAGGTAAGTGTCTTTCAATCCTGTAACGCTTCCCGCTGAATAAGGGTCAATTATTTCTAATTCTTGGATGGTTGGTTCTCCGTTATACAGCATTGCATTTAGGAAGCTGATGAGAATTTCTGGATGTTCGGAAGAACCGAATATTCTTTTGAATGCAAAGTCTGTTTTGGGGCTGATGAAACGCATATTATAGAAGGAAGAGGGAAGAGGGAAGAAGGAAGAAGGACAATGCAATATTTTAGGGATTTTTAGGTTGGTAGTTGCGCTTTACCACCCTTAGCGCAACTACGAAGTTTTTCAATTATCAGCCTGTGGCTTGAGTAGTAGCAGGCGACATAACTAGCTTTCCAGTTATATCCATCGTCGCAAGCTTCAGCACTTCATTAAAAGCTAAACCCCGAATTTTGAGTTCCCACCGAATGCCTTTTGCTTTCATTCGCTTGGCTTTCCGCATATCGACATCAGCAGCTTTTTGATGCAAGAGCAAATATTTCATTGCTGCTGTAGCTTCTACTTTTGTGGGAAATGCAATATAGGTGATAAATCCGCCGTCCCAGTGATTGGCGTTGCGGACACTGCTGATAGTCGCAACTCTCGGACTAAAGCGGTTCCAGTAAAAGTCGCTGTAGCCGATCGACTCTGTTTTTACTTGGAGTTTGTTTGCCATTTGACTTAACTCCTATAACCTTGTGTGCGGGGTTAACAGCAGGGCTTTGATTCTGCTATTTATATTATAGCATTGGGAAGTGGGAATTGGGAGCGAATGCTGGCTGTTGTTTTACCTCCCAGACTGCTTCTGTGAAGTCGGGAAAGTAAAATATCCCCAATACCTTTAGTTCTTTTTTGTCTCGAATACAACTGCCTCAAAAAGCTCTACAAGCTTTAAGTCTGAATAAACCGATAAATACAAATACTTTTCCAGTTTCTGCCGATTTCTAGGTAAGAATAAACCTAAGCCTGATAAGTTTTTATACTTATGCCTAATTCTTGAGTCCAGTAATTCACCATTCTGTTGCACTCTCTGAATGAGAAAATTATTTAAAAATAACAATAAATCGTTACAAGCTGACGGATTTGCACCTGATAATTGGGTAAGTTTTTGTAAAAAATTTGCGAAATCTACAAAGGTTTCTCCAAAGCTACGATAAACTACTACAGTAGTGTTATTGGAAAAATTGACTTCAGGCCCTAAAATTGAGGATATAAAAACTTTCACTGGCGCAATATCTGCTTGCAAAATAGAATCAATCACAACATTAACTTTTTCGGTAAAGTAGCGGAAATAATGATTGTTAGTTAATGTCAAACTATGGTACATATCAGGGTGTTCATAATCCATAATTTTTTTAGCTAGCTGAGAACCATCAATGTCTGGATAATCGCTCACATGGCTTAACAATTGCTCATAATAGTAATTTGGCACTCCAAGTTGGAGTTGAGATGAAAGCGTATACTTAGCAGTATCTTGGAAGGTATGGTGTACTTCAATATTTCCTTTATTACAATTTTGGAAAAATAATAATTCTAGATTTCCCTTTACAGATTGGTTAAAATTCAATATAACTTGATTTATTTTTTGAAGATTCATCCATCTAATTTCTGAAATTAAAGGGGACGTGGGATGTTCGTCGGGGCTGATTTCCATAAGCGTTCCGCTATGACCTAAAAACACAATAGCCCAGCGTCTGGCTTGAAATTGAGATTTTGCCCAAGTCAGATACTCACTCAAGACTTCTGCACTACTACTATCTGCTGTTACTAAGTATTGGGTATCAACTTTACCTTGGCTAATGATGCTTCTAGAAACTTGTGCTGAGCCACTAAAGTCTGATTGCACTACTACTAAAACTTTGTCATTTTTTACACCTTTACTTAGCATTTGAATAATTGGTTGTCCGAATCTTGAGAGATTATTGTCATAGGGCATCCAGTATAGTAATATCCAGTCATAAGGATTTTTGACCGGACTTCCAAGCATATATTGGCTTTCCGAGTAATATATTGTCTCTATTAAAGAACTAATACTTACTGTTATCAGTTTGATGGCTTTTCTTCTTTTCACATTCTCTGCTCCTGATTGAGGATAGTCAGCTTTTTGTAGAAGGTATTTTTGGCTAACTAAAACCTCAATTCATATTCAGCAGTGACGCGATTGTCTCCTTGAAAATTACTGGAACTCCTGAGTAAAAGTTTATCGCTCAATCGATAGCGCACAGTAAATTCTGTTGGTTGATTTGCTGACAAAACTCGAATGATTGATGCTGAAATATTGCGCGTGATGTCAAACCCAACTTCTAAACCTAAACCGAGAGAACCTGCACCCGAACTGGAACTAGCACTTTGTGCTTCGTTCCCTCTAATCCGAGTGGGAAATAAGCGAAATTCGCTCAATCCTGTGGCGTTAGTAATCGCAGATTGAAGGTTGTTCAATAAACCCGCACCCGCTAAATTTGCGATCGCCAGTGTACTGTCTCCCTGTCCCAAAGTCTCCACGAAACTGCCGCCTAACAGCGCTACAATCTCTATTTCCGATCGACTCGGAGAACTCCTCAACTCCAGATTTTCCCCCAACTGAGAAGCCCTTCCCTGCACTAACGCTTGAACTCGGACACTCCGCACATTGCCGAAAGTTGTCGGTTCGTCTGCTATTTCAGAGGCTACAGATGTGCCGGGAGTGCGGAACCGCGTTACTTCCTGCACCGAAGTTGCTAATCTCACATCCAGCGTCGGATCGAGTCCTTGTGTTGGTACAAAGGTAGCAGTCTGCGGGTATCCTCGATCGAGTCTAAACTGCGTTGTAAACAAATTCACCGACCCGGAAGTCAACCGAATCGTACCCTCCGGGCGAAGGTCATCTAAAGTTCCATTCACCGTCAAGCCCCCAGTCGCCTGAAAACTCAATATCGGCGCACTCGTTACCCGAATTCCCCGGCCCAAATTCAGCCGCAAATCGTTCAATCCAACTTCAAAGGAAGGGGAAGGGGAAGGGGAAGGGGAAGGGGAAGTCGCAGCAGAAGGGGAATCAGAAACCTCAGTCGCAGGAGAAGGGGAAGATGTGGAATCCGAATCAGAATCAGAAGCAGAAGAGGAAGAAGCTAACTGAGTTGTGCCACCGCCGGGACTCCGGAGAAATACTTCACCGTTGTAGAGTTCAATATTACCGCTCAACTGCGGGCGCCTAGCCGTGCCCCTTGCCTGCACTTGACCAACAACGCCGCCGCTGTACAATCCTCTCAGGTTCACTGCCAACTTGTCGAGATTCACAGCCAGGGGATTATCCGCATCGACATCGCCCTCGGCGAAGGGCACAGACAGCGGAATCACGCCAGCAGCCACAACTTCTCCCTGACTCAACTGTCCCCGAATTCCTTCTACCCGAATACGATCGCCCTCAAAGCGCACCGTCCCAGTTACCCCTGTCAGCGGTTCTGGGAAGGCTTGCGCGCGGACAGTTGCATTTTCAAAATTTGCAATTCCTTGCGCTACAGGGTCTTCCAGCGTTCCTCCTACGCGAATTTGCACCTGTCCCTGGCCACTGACCCACGCCACCTGTGGAGTCAATACATTAATAATTGCCAAACCTTCATTTTGCAAATTCGCCCTCACATCAATTTGATTGCTATCAGCTTTCACGGCTGCAAACGGCAACTCAAAAGGCAAACTTCCCTGCACTTCAATCGGTTCGGTTTGAGTTACCAAAGCGCTGCCGCCAAAATTCAGGCGGGCATTGCTGTAACTGAAACTGCCGTCGGCTTGTTTAATCGGTTCTCCGTTTAGCGTACCCTCAACCAAACTCAATTCTCCCGTGGCTTGCGGGTTTTCCAAACTGCCGGCCAAATTCGCCCGCAAATTCAAATTTCCCGTGACATCCACAAAAGGCAATTCCACCAGTTCTGCTAACTCTTCCACCGGCACATTTTCTACCCGCAACTGCCCGGATTGAGCTTTTTGCCCGAGTTGTCCCGAAAAGCCGATCGCACTTTTGCCCGATCGAATTTCCAAAGGCAAAACAGTTAAGATTCCGTCCTGAAAACTGCCTTCAAGGCTGAACTTTTCAGCGACATATTCTCCCCACTGCCAGTTATCGCCTTTCACGTTAAATTGAGCTTGCACACCTGTTTGTAAAGAACCGGCGACAGCAATTTCCGCGCCAAAAGTGCCTTGCAATTGAGATAAGGGAGGCAATTTTTCTGATGATTTAACTGCTTGCTGCTGCTGCAAAATTGTTTCAATTTCTGCCAAGCGGCGCAACTGTTCGATTAGCGGGGCTTCTGGTTCTCCCACTGCTACAGTTTGCACGTCGCCACTGTCACCGTAAACAGGAGGTTTTAAGCCTCTCGCCAAGTCGCCTAAATTGAAATATTGCAAAGCGGCTAAAACCTGCTGCAAATTGCCTTGCTGGACGTTAACTTTCCCGGCAAATTGCGGGTTGGCGCCTGTTTGAACATTGCCGGAAATTAAGTATTGACCGCTGCCTTGGCGGAATATGCCATTTGTGAGAGTGGCGCTGCCGTTAGCGTAGCTGAATTCGGCTTGGAAACTGTCACCTTTAATGTAGCCGATCGCCGGTTGGGCGATCGCAATTTGTCCGCTTGCTTGCAAAGTCGCCGGATTTAACGGCATCTTCCAACCGGGCACATTTACTTGTCCCGAAACCGTACCAGTTATCGGCCCCAAACCTGCCTCTTTACCGGGTGATAGATTCAAAGCAGCGAGGGGAAAATCGCTTAAATTAACTCGCAAAGTTTCTCCCTCGGTTTGGCCGCTAGCCACAGATTCCCCGCGTTGAATTAAGAAAGATGTCGGCAGAAAAGATTGATTTAAAGCGACTTGAATTTTGTCTTGGCGACCGGCCAAACGCAAATCTACACTTTTCCCAGCATCCGCATTCACACTCCCCGCCAGTACCGGGTCAAAAGCGACTTGATTTACTGCTAAACCCCGCACTTCCACGTCGCCAACTAAGCTGAGTTCGGCGAGGGTTCCGGTGAGGCTGCCGGTAAAATCGACATTGCCGCGCAGGGGTGGGTTTTTCTCTGAAGGATTTTTGTCACCAATTGGTGACAAAAATCCTAGTTGTTCTGCTGGTAAGGCTGCCAGGTTAAAGTTGGCGAGTTTGACATCCAAATCTACGTTGGAAATTGAGGGCCCTCCTTTACCTTCGAGTTCGACGTTAACAAAGCCGTTTGCTGTCAAACCGGGAGTTGTGGCGTTCTCAATTTCCACCCGTTTGCCGTCCCAATTAAATACTGCCTCGAAAGGTTGTTTCAAAAACGGCAATTCCGAGATGCGGAAACTGCCACCGGCGCGAACATTTTGTAGGGGCGGTGCCCCCGTGCCCGCCCCAATCGGGCCGGATAAATTGATATTGCCGTTAAACAGTCCTCCAAGCTGGGGGAGATTTTGGGAACCAGAGACTACACCTCCGGTTTGCAAGCTTTGTCGCTGCGACTCAAAAGCTTGCTGGAAGCGACTTAGAGCAATTTGCTCGCCCTCGATAGAAGCGCGCCAATTCCCCGATGCGGCGCTGCCTTTAGCATTGACAATTCCTCCGTCATTGGCGAGTCGAATTTGTCCGTCGCCGTTGGCGGTGATGCCGTTGGCAGTTAAATTATCTACTGTTCCCAAAATGCGGACTTGGCCGTCGAGGGTTCCGTTAATTTCTGGCGGTAAATCCGCTGTCAGCAAACCTGTTTGTTTGAGGGTTTGTTCTAAATTACTGACGGCAATTCCGTTGGTTTCCAGCAATGCTTGCAAGTTGCCGTTTTCCAATTTGGCCGTAGTATCGATCGCCCCGAGTCGATCGACCACAATCACTCCCTCTCCGCTACCACTAATTCCCTTGGCTGTCAAGTTATCCAAACTGCCCGCTGCTTGGAATTCGCCGTTAACTCTGCCGTCAAATCCTTTAGGCAAAGTCGCCGTTAGCGGAAACAGTTGGAGATTCCGAATAGTTTGTTCTAAGCGACTGAGAATAACTCGATCGGCATCGGCGAAAGCTTGCCAGCGTCTGTCTTCTAATTTACCTCTAAAAGCAAGAGTACCGTCCCCTATATTGAGTTTGCCGCTGCTGCTGACCCCTATGTCAGCGGCGGTTGAATTATCAAGACTGCCGCTGGCTTGAATTTGATTGGATATTTGTCCGTCAAGCGATTGGAGATTTTGGATTTTGGATTTTATATTGTTGATATTGGCGACTGTTTGGGGATTGTCAGCAGCGAAAGCCAAGCCAACATCTAACAGGGGCAATCCTAAATCTCCTAAGCGTTTGATGGAAGTGCGATCTGTTTCTGCCGTTCCCTGCCAGTTTCCCCCAGCCAATTCTCCTTTTAAATTAACATTGCTGCCAGCAAGATTGAGTCTGCCACTGCCGCTGGCATTGATGCTGCTAGCAGTCAAATTGTCAAGACTTCCCGATGCTGTAATTTGACTCGATAGCAGTCCGTCAATCGATTTGAGATTTTGGATTTTGGATTTTAGATTGTTGAGATTGGCAGATTGCTGATTTTCGGGATTGAATGCTGAAGCCACATCTAAAATCGGCAGTGTCAAATCTACCAAGCGGCTGATGGAAGTGCGATCGGTTTCTGCTTTGGCTTGCCAGTTTCCCGCTACCAATTCTCCGTTTAAATTGACATTGCTGTCGGCAAAATTGAGCAGACCGTTGCCACTAACATTGATTCCGCCCGCCGTCAAATTGTCAACATTGCCCGCCACTCGAAATTGACCTACTAGCTGCCCGTTTAACGATTTGAGATTTTGGATTTTGGATTTTAGATTGTCGAGATTGGCGGTTGTTTCCCGGGTTAAAAACGGCACTCCAATATCAATCAATTGATTGACAGCAAATTTTTCAGTGATGCCAAAAACTTGCCAGTTACCAGATTTTAGTTCGCCATTAACATCAACAATACTGTCAGCAATAGTCAGCGTTCCTTTGCCCGTCGCAGCGATCGCATTTAAACTCAAATCGTCCAGAGTTCCCGTAGCTTCGACGGTTCCACTGAACAAACCCGCTAGTTCAGGAGGCAAATTAAGGTCTGGTACGACTTGCTGCAAACTGTTGAGATCCACGCGATCGCCCTCGATCAAAGCTTGCCACTGACGGTCTTTTAGCGCAGCATCCACGTTAACAGAAGCGTCGCCAATTTTCACAACCGTATTTTGCAAATCCGCCGAATTTCCTCCGGCTCGAATTTCGCCCGCAGCGGGGAAAGTCCCTTGCGGTGCTTGCCATTGAACTCTAGCTTGAATGTTGTCTAACGGGCCGAAAATTTGAGCTTTTGCGGAGACACTGCCAATTGTAACAGTAGCAGGAATTGGGAGAGCGTAAATTTGGGCGATCGCATCTGCAGGCAAGTTTTCAGCTTGCAAGTCAAACACCAAACCAGATGGCGAATTATTACTTTTTAAAGCAATATCAACTTGACCTTTGCCCCCAATTTTACCCCCCGCCGCCGGCACTACCAAAATATCGCTCAAAGTCAAAGCTAAAGAGGAAAAAGGGCGAATAGAAGATTTAGGATTGGGAGTTGGGGTTTGAGCCATTCTCCCGCGTTCCAATTTGAAATTAGTGCTAATATTATTTAATTGCAGTCGATCGACTGTAGCGGGTTTTGTCGAGGCGATCGCACCTGTGAGCACCGGCAGATCAACGGTTCCAGTTAGCTTGGCATCCGCCTTCACCTCCCCTGCAAAAGCAACGGGCAATACTACTTTCTTTCCTAACTCTGTCTCCACCGCACTGACAACACTTGCAAAAGCGACTGGTTGCACGCTAGTTGTCAGATTGAAGCTAGCGTTCTCCAAATTAAAATTAGTTCCAGTTGCAACTGTTCCTGCTATTCTCAGCGGAATTAGACCGTAATTAGCCGCCAGACTATCGACAATAAAATTAGTTCCCTGAAACCGCAACTGACCGCTGCTATTTTGTATGATTTGTTTCAGCGGACGAATACTCGCTTGCACTCCTCCAAAACTAGCCGTTCCGGTAATTCCCGATACTTTATTCTCTCGCACTTGCACGGTCAAATTGCCATTAGCAAGACCTTTTTGTAAAGAAATGCCGGAAAGTCTTAGCAAGCGAGCGAGGTCGGGCAAAGGCAAATTTTGACCCTGCAACTGTACGTTAGTTTGAGCTGCAGGTAACATAGAGTCAGCTTTAAGTATAAAATTATCGCTGTTAGTAAACTGACCGTTTACTTCGTAGAGAACGCGCTGATTTTGGTCGCGAAATAGAGCACTGCCATTTCTCAGATTTACAGAAATAGGAGCCGAAGTTTTCTGTCCGACTGCGGGACTAGGCACCAAAACTGCGGCGGCATTTTCAGCTCGAATTGCTTCAACTTCTGTTTTAAATAAACCCGGAGATTTCCGCTCCGCAGTGGGAAGATTAACCCAGCGGCCTTTAGCATCCTGTTCGATATAAGCGTTGGCTTGAACTAAAGTAATATCTAATTTGAGAGTGCGGGTGAACAGCAGTTGCCAAACCGAAAACTTTACTTTAACTGCTTCTGTAGAAGCGTAATCCGGATCGGTAGGAGTTGCAGGTAAAGTCGATCGGCCAAACCGCAAACTTGTCAGAGAAAATCCCTCCAAACGTCCGAGTTGCACGGGCCGCTTCAGCAACTGACTGACTTCAGTTTCCACCAAAGGAGCTAACTTTTCCCGCACCCACTGGTATCCTAGCGCCGCGCCAACCAAGGCGAGAATGCCCAATCCCGTACCGCTAAGCAGCAGCAGACGCCACCAGCGGCGGTGGGGACGGGGTGCGAGTTGATTTTTGTTATCGTCCGAGTTAGTCATGGGTGTTTCTCAGAAATCAGAGAATTCAGGAATTAAGGGAATCAGCCGATTTTAGACAGGTATAATTTCTGCGATCCGCCAGCGTGGCTTCTGCCTTTGGTAGACTCACAAGTGAGATCGGAAGTGCCGATCGGGCGTTAGCGAAGCTTGCAGCAGAGGATCGAATTTCAAGATTCACGTCCCACTCCGGGGCAGAGTCCAATAACCTTTACTAAACTTAATCAAAACACGCAACACCACCTAATACCAAGTCCTCCAACTCCCCTAAATCCTCTCGATCCCGCTAGTGCAGGCTCGGTGGTCAATCTAAAATCTAAAATCTAAAATCTAAAATCTAAACACGTCCCCCTCCAGGGTAGACTCCAGAAACCTTTACCGAACTTAATCAAAACACGCAACACCACCTAAAACCGACAGTCAATCTAAAATCTAAAATCTAAAATCTAAAATCGCACGATCGCTCCTAAGATAAAAAAACGGTGGTTAAGAAGGTCTTTAAAACTTATGCGAGTGTTCGTCTTACTCTTCAATGCCCGCACCGAGAATGAGGGAATTCATACCATTCAACTCGGCGATCGCAATAAAGTTCTGATGTTTGAGTCAGAAGACGACGCCACCCGCTTTGGCGTGATGTTGGAAGCTCAGGATTTTCCCGAACCCGCTGTCGAGGCGATCGACGATGAGGAAATTAAGGAGTTCTGCGACAGTGTTGATTATGATTGGGAACTTGTGCCCGCGGGGGCGCTGGCGATCCCGCCAGAAGACAATGTAACACAGACTCAGTGGCAGCCGGAGCTTGAGCCGGAGTCGGAGCCGGATTCTGACGTTTCCCAAAACGAACTGGATTCTATTCGCCGCCGACTCGAAGGACTTTTGTAATAGTCATTAGTCATTAGTCATTAGTCATTAGTCAGCAGTTATTGGTAATGGGTAATGGGTAATGGGTAATTGCCTCTCTCTCGGAAGTAGATCTAGCCGATCGCCAGAACCGCAAATTTCGAGCCTTTGAGTCACGACTTCACCAAGCTCACCAGCGGGCAGGCAATGCGTACCCTATTTTGTAAACCTAATGACTAATGACTAATGACTAATGACCAATGACCAATGACTAATGACTAATCACAAAACATGAAAAATTTAGAAGAAAGAGGGCATCTGCTGACGGAACAGGTGAATGCCAACAGCGAGAATTTAGACCAACTCAGTTCGATCGAATTAGTGGACTTGTTCAACCGGGAAGACGCCCAAACCTTAAGCGCGATCGCCCGCGCCCGCGAACAGTTAGCCCAAGCGATCGACATTGCAGCCGAGTCTCTGCGTCAAGGAGGCCGCCTGTTTTACGTCGGTGCGGGTACTTCCGGGCGTTTGGGGGTGCTGGATGCGGCCGAGTGTCCCCCCACCTTCTGCACGCCGCCAGAACTCGTACAGGGCATAATTGCCGGGGGTGCGGGGGCTTTGGTGCGGAGTTCGGAGGATTTGGAGGATCGGGCTGAGGATGGGGCTGAGGCGATCGCCCACCGTCAAATTACCAATTTAGATGTGGTTGTGGGCATTACGGCTGGAGGTACGACGCCGTTTGTGGCGGGCGCTTTGCAGGCGGCGCGCCAGCGGGGGGCGAAGACTGTGTTTATGGCCTGCGTACCCGTCGAACAAGTGAATTTTGAGGCTGATGTTGATATTCGGTTGTTGGTTGGCCCGGAGGTAGTGGCTGGTTCGACGCGCTTGAAAGCGGGTACAGTCACAAAAATGGCTTTAAATATCATTTCGACTGGGGTAATGGTGAAGCTGGGGAAGGTTTACGGCAATCGGATGGTTGACGTGGCGGTTACTAATAAGAAATTGCGCGATCGGGCTGTGCGGATGTTGCAGGATTTGACTGATTTGAACCGGGATGAGGCGGGTTTTTTGCTCGAAAAAAGCGGCAAGTCGGTTAAATTAGCTTTGATGATGCACTGGACTAATTTGGAAAAGGAAGAGTGCGATCGAATTTTGGGCGAGTTTCAAGGCAATTTGCGATCGGCAGTAGCATCAATTAGTCATTAGTCAGTAGTCAGTAGTCAGCAGTCAGCAGTCAGCAGTCATTAGTCATTAACAACTGCCAACTGCCAACTGTCAACTGTCAACTGTCATTTGCGATATCGATGCAAAAAATTGTGAAATCTCTTCAGTGGATCTGATGTGATAAACACTTTTGGTATTTTGGGCGCGATCGACATACTCGCGATATCTGGGAGTCAAATACTTGTGACACAACCAAAGAACGCGGTAACTATTAATTGAACTCTTCAAGATCGGACTCTTGTCAGGCCAGCCTTCTGGTAGCCTAAAGCTACCTGTGATTAGTCGTTTAGTCACCCACCAAAAATGCACGTATAGGGGCAGATCGACAAAAACCAGAGTATCTGCCTCGTTGAGTCGAAGCCAGACGGTTTCCATACAACCAAAACCGTCTATAATCCATCGGTCAGTAGCCAAAATTTTCTCATGGATCTGCTTATATTCTTCGTTTGGAACCTCAGCGCCCCCAGATTTATATTGAATCTTATCCAAGGGGTAAAGTGGCAAACCAGTGATTTCTGATAATCTCTTGCTTAGAGTTGATTTACCGCCTCCAGCGTTGCCAAACACGGCTACTTTTTTCATAGTTATCCCTCTTAGTAATCATGCAGTTTGTAGCAAGATTTTGGAGAATTGCTATAACAACTGAAGTAGTAGGGTGCGTCAGCTTCGACAATCTGGGCTACCCATCCCATCCCTACCAACTGACGCACCTTACAAGCTGCATAAATGAAATTTTACACTACCGATTCCCCGTTACCCATTCACAAAAACGCTCGATGTAAGCTGACTTTGACTTACACCCTGCACGATGCCCAAATAATTGTTCCCCGACTTAATCGCCGTAGAAGCGAGACTTGCACCTCCATCCAATTGCAAACTCACAGATTCAAAAGTCAAGTTGGCAAATCCGATACTGTCAGTCAAACCAATGTTATCCCCAGCCCCAAAATCGACAATTACATCGGCACTAATTAAAGTAGCCGAAGCAGACAAACCTCCTGCTAAGATAAACGTATCATTTCCGCCGCCGCCCGTCAGCATATCTTGCCCGCGATCGCCCGCCAACAACTCGTCGCCGTTACCGCCAATCAAGACATCATCTTCTTTTCCGCCACGGATAGTATTGTTACCGTCAGATCCAATTAGTCGATCGTTATCATTGTTGCCGCTGATAAAATCATTGCCAACACCGCCATCAATTAAATCGGATTCTTTGCCGCCGGATAAGCTGTCATTGCCTCCTGCGCCATTAATTGTATCCGCACCTTGCATTCCATTAATGCTATCAACACCTTCTCCCCCGGTGATATTATCTTTGCCGGAAAGGGCAAATATTGGCAATCCCGCAGCATTTGTCGGTATTTGAGTATCGGCACTATCTGATAGGAAATAATTGCCGCCACTGGCTGTATTTTTGGGTGCTGTCGTCGGGCTGCCGTCCCCTGTAGCATTGGGTATTGGCGAAGTAATAGATATAGTGTTGGGTGTGGGAGTAGGTGTGGGAGTAGGTGTGGGAGTAGGTGCGGGATTGACACTACCGTCAAGAGAAGTCGCAAAAACTTGCGTCCAATAGTGATTCCAATTTTCTGTGCCAGTATCATCGGCTAAGAAATAGTAACCAATCCCAATTTCTTTGAGATTCGGGTTAAGAATGTTAGTCCGGTGGCCGCTGCTGTTCATCCACGATGATACAACTTGTTCGGGTGTAGAAGAACCCGCAGCAATGTTTTCTGCGGCCGCTGAGAATTGATAGCCCGTTGCAGAAATCCGACTTCCTAATGACGAACCATCTTTTCCGGTATGGGAAAAGAAGTCTTGCAGTGCCATGTTTTGGCTGTGATTTGCCGCCGCATTTAGTAACTGAGTATTTAAGGTTAGCGGGGACAAACCTAATTTGCTGCGTTCGATGTTGGTAAGTTCTAAAACTCTGTTAATAAAGTTTTGATTGGTGGTTGAAGTTGGTGCAACTTGAGAGACCGATCGCTCTCCTATTAAAATGTCAGAGGACTGATAACCGGAATTTTGTAGTTGTTCAAGCATGGGGACGTTCAAGAGTTTTAAGAGTTTTTTGGCTGGTAGATGACTTACCCTCTTAACGATAGTTTCCCCGATCGCTAGCTGGCCCGGCACAATTCAATAATTGTGTTAATCCCTGCCGCTGCTGTATTTATTTTGATTATAGCTGTTCTCAAAGTGGGGATGTCAAGAGGCTGGCTCTGATTGAAAAATGGAAGAGTACGCTCGAATTTAAGGAGAGTTTCAAAGGAATTTGCGATCGCCCGTGGCATCAATACAATTTTAGATTTGAGATTTGAGATTTGAGATTTTTCCTGATTAGTATGGTTTACGCGGCGCACCCAGCCCGCTGGCTTGCTGGCTAGAAACCCGGTTTCTACGATTTTTGCAGAGAGGAACGACAAATATAGGAAGAAACCGGGTTTCTGAATTCTGTGTGCGATCACCAACTAAGTTTTTAGTAGAATCCTCACAAAAAAATCTAAATTAATTCAAAATTGACAACCGCGCAGGGTTGTTCTGGATCACAAAAGCAATCTCAAGATTTCAAACTATTTTCTTGTCCGACTTTAGCCTCCTGAGCAACTTGATCAACCTCATCTTTGGCGAGAATTTCCAAAGCTGTCTGTGCTTCTGCACCGCCCAACCGCCCCAAAGCTTGGGCGACTCTGTAACGGATCTGCCAATCTGCATTGGAAGCGTAGGGAAGCAGCAGCGGCAG
The DNA here is from genome assembly GCF_036702455.1 of Microcoleus sp. D2_18a_D3. Classification (NCBI taxonomy): domain Bacteria; kingdom Bacillati; phylum Cyanobacteriota; class Cyanophyceae; order Oscillatoriales; family Microcoleaceae; genus Microcoleus; species Microcoleus sp. D2_18a_D3. The sequence continues at coordinate 60,148 of NZ_JAUBTK010000023.1, read as the reverse complement.
CGCCCGTTTATCTCCCAATTCACCTAATGCACTAATGGCAATGGTTTGGATTAATTCGTTTTCAGAAGTCAGGGCATTTTCTAACATCGGAAAGGCTTTGGGATCTCCCATTTCTCCCAAAGCCGCGACGATGCTTAGTTGCACCAGCCATTCAGAGGTACTGCTATAAACTTGCTGCAAATCTTCTAAAGCATCGGTTAATTTCAATGCGCCCAAAGCATCGGCTGCTGCTGCTTGCACGTCGGGTTCGGGGTCGTTGTTCAAGCAGTTTCGCAGTACCTCTAAAGCGTTTGGCAGATTCTGCGTGCCGAGGGTTGATAATTGGCTGACTGCTGCGTAGCGAACCCGGACGTTTTTGTCGCCGATCGCAATTTGAATTAGTTTATAGGCGATCGCGGGTTCTAGTTGGCGCAGTTGGTTGACTGCTCGCAGTCTTTCGCCAAAATCCTCGGAATTCAGCAATTGTTCGACAGACTCAGGGGTAATGCTCATTGGATTTTAGATTTTAGATTTTAGATTTTAGATTTGGTAATTGGTAATTGCCAAAAGCAAGCGAGATTTAAGGAGTGATCGACTCATTTTCTGATACACTCCTGGAACTGCAACAGTTAATTTAAGATTCGGCAGCCATCGAGCGAATAATATCTCCCCTAGTGAGGATGCCGATTACTTTACCCGCAGTATCGACCACCGGCAATCGATGGATGCTGCGATCGTGCATCAGTTTGGCAGCTTCTTGGACAGATTTGTCGGGCCCGATGGTAACTGGCTCTGTACTCATGGCTTCTCCTACTGTTTGTCCTAAAGCCTTGTGGAGTTCTCGCTCGTAACGAGAGGGATTTTCCAAATAAATTACGCTGTCGAGCACCATTATGTAAGCGGGGGGAGTTACGCCGGTTTCCCGCCACATCAAGTCGGTTTCGGAGATGACTCCTACCAACAAGTCATTCTCATCTACGACGGGAAGACCGCTAATGCGTCGTTCGGCTAAAATTTTAATCGCTTCGTTCAAGGGCATTTCGGGTCGCGCCAAAATCGGCTCACGGCTCATTACATCGGCTACTGTTTTTGGCATGATTAGCGGTTGATTGAGTTATCTCTCCTTATCGATCATATAGGGAAAGCGTGACACAGACTGAAGAAAGGCAGCTCTGCTGAAGGGATTCGTTAGAAGGTAGAAGGAAGGAAAAATTTTGAGTGCCAGAATTTTGCTGTTTTTTTCGATCGCACTATAAAATTCTGCCGTTTGCCTCTCTCCGGCGAGCGATCAGCCTGACAAGATTGTTAAGATATCTTAAAGAGCGGATAAATCCTTACCAATGCCAGAATCTCCAGCCACAGAACCAGACTCCCAACCAGAAGCGCGCTGTGTATTGGTTTGCCAGTATCAATCTTGCCTGAAAAATGGTTCAGCAGCAGTGCTAGCTGCTTTTGAAGCTCAACAAGTTGCAGGGGTGAAAGTTGAGGCTACTAGCTGTCAGGGACAGTGCACCACTGGCCCGACTGTACGAGTTACCCCGGACGAAATTTGGTATTGTCGAGTTAAACCGAGTGATGTACCCTTAATTGTGGAAGAGCACCTCAAAGAGGGAAAACCTGTAGAGGCGCTGTTTAATCCGAGAATTCATGCGCGTTATTATTATTAAGATTGACTTGATTCGGTGAAACTTCCAAGCTCTGGCGCATCTAATTTGAATAGTTATTGTTAAGGAACTGCCACTTTGAAAATCCAAGGAATTGCGCTTAGTTTGTTAGTGCTGGTGCTGGGGCGTCCGTCGGCGGTTGCTGCTCAAACGTCGGCGGTTGCTGGGGATATTTGTCCTGGGGAATTGGGAGCGCAAGTAGATGCGATCGCCAACCGTCCCGAATTTAGCCGATCGCGCTGGGGCATTTTGATTCAACCTCTATCTTCTACTACTACTCTCTACAGCCGCGACGCCCAAAAATATTTTATTCCAGCATCAAATGCCAAGCTGCTAACTACAGCCGCTGCTTTGCAGAAACTCGGTGCAGATTTTCGGATTAAGACATCGGTTTACAGCGGCGAAAATGGAAGTTTGTACGTTGCCGGCAGGGGAGATCCGAGCATTGCTGAGGCTCAGTTGAAATCTTTGGCGCAGCAGTTAAAGCAGCGGGGAATCAGTCAAGTTAACCAGTTGATTGGCGATGACAGCTATTTTCAAGGCAGTGCAGTCAATCCGAATTGGGAATGGGAAGACGCCCAAGCTGGCTACGGAGCGCCGATTAACAGTTTAATTTTCAATCAAAACGCGATCGACCTTCTCTTGTCCCCGCAGGCTCTGGGGCAACCTCTGAAAGTTACTTTTGCCGAACCAAAGCTGGCAAATCAGTGGCAACTTCAGAACAATACTGTTACCGTCGCTGAAAACGAATCTGAGTTTATTGAAGTTGGCCGGGAGTTCTATCGACCTATAATTCGAGTGGGCGGACAGTTGAAAGTTGGTGGCGAACCTGAATCAGCTTATGTCGCCGTTGTCAACCCCGCTAATAATTTTTTGCAGTATTTTCAACAAGCCCTGGTGGCTGAGGGAATTCCTGTTAAACAGAGTTTAGTTGCATCGGCTTCTCGCAATTTAAATCAAGAATTAGCGACCGTTGAATCGCCGCCGCTGGCGGAATTGGTGAGAGAAACTAATCGCGAAAGCAACAATCTTTATGCAGAAGTTTTATTGAGATTGTTGGGAAAAGTTACAGACAAGATGCCTCTGCCGCAAGAGGATACAGGTGAAATGGGTTTGAAAGAGTTAAAAACAGTTTTAACTCAATTAGGAGTAAATCCCAACAGCTACAGATTAGCCGACGGTTCCGGCTTGTCTCGGCACAATTTAATTACTCCAGAAGCCTTGGTGCAAACTTTGAGATTGATGGCCAATTCACCTGCTGCATCTCTTTACCGCCAGTCACTGCCGATCGCTGGGGAGAGCGGCACTTTGAAAAATCGCTTTAATAATACACCAAATCGGGTAAATTTGCAAGCAAAAACAGGAACTATGAGCGGAGTTTCGGCGCTGTCTGGATATATCGAAGTTCCGAATTACGAGCCGCTGGTGTTTAGCATTATCGTCAATCAATCTGACCTATCAACTGCAAAAATGCGATCGGCAACGGACGAAATTGTGCTATTATTGAATCGCCTGCGCCGCTGTTAAAACAACAGATTTAAGGTGAGAAAGTTAACCTCAGTAGTTACACCTAAAACACCGGACACCCAAAAACCCTACAAGTTTTAAGTTTCATTAGATTGGAGCGGCGGGGATCGAAAAGCAGCTACAATAAAAGTAGAAAAATTAACACCATTGGGACGTTTTAGCCTGCTACCAGTCGGCGGGTTCTGTACTTCCCGAAAATAAGTCTAACTTTCCAACTATGAATTCTTTCGATTCCGAACAGCAACACATCTTTGTCGAAACCAATAACATCCGCCTGCACTGCGTTTCTCAAGGAGAAGGCGAGCTTGTTCTCCTCCTGCATGGGTTTCCAGAGTTTTGGTACTCTTGGCGTCATCAAATCCCTGCTTTAGCGCGTCATTTCAAGGTTGTGGTGCCGGATTTGCGGGGCTACAACGATTCCGACAAGCCGGAAAGCGGCTATGATTTAGATACGCTGAGCGCCGATATTCGCGGTTTGATTGCGAGCCTCGGTTATACAAAAGCTCACGTTGTAGGTCATGATTGGGGAGGGGCGATTGCGTGGCACTTAGCTCAAAAATTCCCCGAACAACTCAACCGCTTGGCAATTTTAAACGCTCCGCACCCGCAGCGATTCGTGCAGGAAATGGCGAGCAATTTAGATCAAATCCGCCGCAGTTGGTACGTTTTGGCGTTTCAGGTTCCCGGCATTCCCGAATGGTTGATCCGGCAAAACTTGAAAGATTTTGTTCACAATGTTTTCCAAGGACAAGCTGTTCGCAAAGGATCTTTTAGCGCTGAGGAGACTAAGATTTATCAGACTGCTTTAGAAAAGCCGGGAGTATTAGCCGCCGCTATCAATTATTACCGCCAGATGTTTCACCCGCAGAGGCTTTGGAATTTGGCGGAGAAATTAGAACCTGTGACAGTGCCTACTTTGGTGCTTTGGGGAGAAGAAGATGCGTTTTTGAGCCACAAACTTGTAGAAGGTTTAGACAGATTAATTACTGCTCCGTTTAAGTTGAAATTAGTTCCTCACTGTGGTCACTGGATTCAGCAGGAAGCGCCGCAAACGGTGAATCGAGAATTGCTGAGTTTTCTAAGAAATTCTTCTCGTTCTGTGGCTTTGGCATAGAAGGTTTTAAACATTCCAGATGAAAACCCGGTTTAGCTGTAAAACCGGGTTTTCATCTGTCTAGGGATAGGTGTTTTTTAGGGTGCGTCGTGCATAGAGTTTCTGGATTACCAGAGAATTCAAGCTAGCTGACGCACCCTACTTATTTATTAGTCCCAGAGCAAATTTTCTTGGATCAGCAGTGCAATCATCGCAGTTCTGGAACAAACACCGAGTTTGATAAAAATCCGCCTCACGTAAGTAGCAACCGTCCAGTGACTGATGTTTAAATTTTTGGCAATACATTTGTTTGGCAGCCCTTGGGCTACTAATTGTGCGATCGCTCTTTCCCGTGGGCTCAGGCTAATTTCCGGTTTGTAACTTGTGCTTTGCATACTTTTGCAATGAGGTAACGAGTTAAAATCTAATCAATGAATGGTTGAATTCCGAGTTTTTCTCGAACTTCAGATAAAGGAGTTCCCCAATCAGATGCAACGTCCCAATTAATTAGCCGAGTGGCTAATTTTCCGTGTTTTAAGCCTTTGATAATTTGTCCGATCGCGCATTTGCCGCTGATCAGTCCAACTAACACTAAAATCGCACAAGAAGGACGAAATACTTGAGCGCGAGTAAACGCTTGAAGTACAAATTCATCTTCTGTTGAAGCCGAAAGACCAGTCAGAACGTGCCAAACGTCGTGGTTTCGCTGAATCCAGTCTCCCGATGCGATCGGCTCAAAGCCTTGTTCGTCTAGAAATCGCGCCACTTCGCACCCTAATGTTCCTGCTGGCAGTTGGCGCAATTTTTCCAAGTCTATTTCAAAATGTCGATCGCTCTCAATTTGAGGATTAATTGTTTGAGCAATCTTTAATATAACTTCTAATTGACCGTCAGCCATGATTTATTCTCCCTCGAACAATGATTTAACTCTCTGGCAAACTTAATTTGTGTTTGTGAAGTTCATTTTTGCGATGAATCAAGACGACTTTTTTTACGGACTCAGCTTAGAAATCGTACTTTCTGTCAAACCAATCGGCGATCAGGAGCTTTTACATTTCTTTACAAGCATTCTTAGATTTGAAATCTGCTACCTGTAAAAATCGCCCTAGTTTTTCTAATCACAACTTGACCCACCGGGAAGTACCCGTAAAATCCACAGTATTCAGCGGTGATTGGAACTCCCTTACTTACGTATATAAATTTATTCTGCTGCTAATTATTGGAACCTGCAATGAGTCAGAAGTTGAAGCTTGCAGGCCTCGTGATGCAGGTGCATACAAGTGAAGAGAGTTGAAGGGAGGTGAAGTAAGGTGAAGTTATGCAGAGTTGATGTTTAGGAATTACGCAGTAGTGCCAATCCCCCGTGGTTGCCGAATTTGTAGTGGTCATCATGGGGGATTGCCCCTATGTCGTTAGAATGTCGCTCAAATGAGTGTCACTCATTTGAGCGACTGGTCAAATATCTTCACCAACAGCTACAAATAAAGTAGAGATTCATACCAGGTGTTGCTGTGAAAAAACTTTCCATTTTGTTATCCACAGGAGTTGTGTCATTGATTTGGTGCGCTGCTGCTAGCGCTACCACTTATATTAATCCTAACGGTAAAACTACTTTAAACTTGTCAGAAAAAGGAAACAATCGCAGCGGTTTTTACTTAACCAAAGTAGGCAATCGGGAATTTTTTGGCAATATTCAAATTACCCGTTCCGAAGGAGCAGCAGGCTCTTACTATTACAATGGGACTTTCAAAGACAGTGCGACCGGCCCTGGCCGAAAAATTGTTTGTTCTGGAGATATTGCCATTGTCAGGCGTCAAGTTGGAAGAAGCAGCCAATTGGGAGCCGAAGTTACTTGGAAGGTGAAAGCAGGAGAAAATTGTCCTTCTATTGGCCAGACATTTAAAGTAAATTTAGTCGAAGCTTTACCGCGTCCTAATGCAAGTGGCGACTATACTTCTAGCAATGCTAATACTTGGTCGAGTCCAACAAATGGTTTTGTAACTTGGCCTGCTTGGCGAGTCACCTCGCGGGATGGAGAACTCAACTGCCGCAAGACCGCAAACGGAGCAATTCAACAAGTTTACCGCGCGGATAGAGATACAGTTGCTGCTGAACTCAGGGGAGCAAATGCTATTACGATGGCGAACGGTCAACCCTGGTTGCTGACAAGACAAGGCTGTTATGTGCGCGCTAATTCTCAATACGTTCAGCCAGTTTCTATGCCTGAATAAGTGTTCGTAAATAGGGAGCCTCTCAATGAAAGCAGCCAAGCCCAAAATTGGAGTTTTGAGGCAATAGGCAGAAGTCAGGAGCCAGAAGAAGTATTTTTACAAATATGAGAGGCTCCCAGTTCCGCTGTCAGAGCCACGCGGCTTACCAAAAGACATGAATGCAGTTTAGAAGGAGTATTTTGAAAACAATTCTGTTGGGATAAGCTGTTGTGGATTTAAATTGTATGTCAAAAAACAATACAACTCTTGTGGGGTGGGCGTCCCGCCAGCCTCGAATATGCAATTTAAATGCGCGACAGCTTAGAGCATCACTTTACTTGGTTTATGGTTCAGGAAGTTATTGAATATGATGGGGACGGAAGGTTTTTACCATGCACGGGTTATGTAGACCGTCGATATGCTTATCCGTTTCATAATTCAGGTTGTTTTTCACAGGATTTGCTAAACAATGAACCTGTTTATAAGTATAAAAAAGACAATACAACTGAGGTTTCATGGGTGGACCCTTATCAAGATTATGTGGGTTGCGTAGAGTGGTTGATTGAAGAGTTATGGAAGCTAGGAACTTCAAAAAAAGTCCGCGTTATTTTGTGGCTTGCTTCACTACTAAACAATTCATCGCTGCATAACAATTGCCATGCAAATGAGTACGCTCTCATCCCTGTTTATCCTGCAAAACTTACATAGCGTGACAAAAGTTACGCTCGCCCGTTAAATAGAAACTCGCTATCGTCATAAAATTAAAATTAAACTGCTCCAAGAATCGCCGACTTTCCTGTTAAACAAAAACGTCGCACCATAGCTACAGCCTGCCAAGGAGGATGTCAATCAGAATAGTGGTATCGACAAGAGATAATCGTTAGATACTCGTCATCCACAGCATAAACTAATCGATTCGTATCATCAATTCGCCGCAACCAAAAACCAGCCAGGTTCTCCCTCAGTGGTTCTGGCTTTCCGATCCCCTCAAACGCCAATCGGATTGTTGCCTCAATCGGATTGTTGCCTCAATTAGCTTGTTAATTCGTTTTAACGTTTTCTTGTCTTGCCCTTGCCAATATAAATAATCGCCCCAAGCCTCATCCGTCCATGCTAACTTTCTAGTCATCCAACAAATTTCGCTCTACCACTTTCCCCTGCTTAAACTGAGCAATAGAACGCTCCAAATGGGCAGCATTGGCGGGAGATTTGAGTAAATGAACTGTTTCCAGCAAACTATTAAAGAACTCTAGCGACATCACCACGGCATCCTCCGCATCCCGTCTAGTGATGATGGTATAGTCCGTATCTTCCACTACTCTGTCTAAAACAGCCTTGAGGTTATTTCTCGCTTCGCTAAAAGAAACAATATTCATGTACTTGACAGTTGTACTACTTACTGTACAAATATAGCAATCGGCAATATATTGGGCAATCCCGCTCTCATATCATGTCCGGTCAATTTACTGGTTCTATGGCTGGAGGCTGGGAACCGATACCTAGAGGAATAGCCGAAGCCGAGCGAAAATTAAATTCGAGGCTCTAGGTCGCTATTGAGCGTTACTTTCGCTCCAGCCTGGTAACGAGTAAAACGAGTAAGCGACCAAGAGCCGAAGCCGAGCGAAAATTAAATTCGAGGCTCTTGGTCGCTGTTGAGCGTTACTTTCGCTCCAGCCTGGTAACGAGTAAACAACCAGTAAACAACCAGTAAACGAGTAATAATTGAGGACTAAAAAAATTAGATTTCTTCGTCCAAAACTTCTACATCATCTACATCATCTACATCATCTACATCATCTACATCATCTACATCATCTACCTCAATAGGAGCGACAGAATTAGCAGAAACTAGAGCACCAGTCTCAAGTTTCTTTTTAACTAGCTCCTCAATTTCATTTTTGAAATCGATGTTTTTCTCCATGTGCTGGATCACTTTGTCTCGTCCTTGAGCTATGTTCTCTCCGTTGTAGCTATACCAAGAACCTTTTTTGATAATTACTCCCATTTCGTCGGCCAAGTCAGTCAGACAGCCTAAAGTAGAAATGCCTTTGCCAAATACAATGTCAAATTCGGCAATACGGAAAGGCGGAGCAACTTTATTTTTAGCAACTTTAACTTTCGTGCGGTTGCCGTATTCTTCTGTACCTTTTTTCAAGCTTTGAATGCGGCGAATGTCAAGCCGCACGCTGGCGTAGAACTTGAGTGCGTTACCGCCGGTTGTTGTTTCCGGGTTGCCGTAAGTTATGCCGATTTTCTGCCGCAATTGGTTGAGGAAAATGACGGTACAGCCGGATTTGCCGATGTTGCCGGTGATTTTCCGCAAAGCTTGGCTCATCAAGCGCGCTTGCAAACCCATGTGGGAGTCGCCCATGTCGCCTTCGATTTCGGCGCGGGGGACGAGGGCGGCTACGGAGTCAATTACTACGATATCGACGGCGACGGAACGCACGAGTTGATCGACTATTTCTAGGGCCATTTCGCCGGTATCCGGCTGGGAAACTAAGAGATTTTCAATATCGACGCCTAAAGCTGAGGCGTAGGTGGGATCGAGGGCGTGTTCGGCATCGACGAAGGCTGCGATACCGCCGGATTTTTGGACTTCGGAGATCGCGTGGAGGGCTAGAGTGGTTTTACCGGAACTTTCCGGGCCGTAAATTTCAATGACTCGACCTTTTGGCAAACCGCCGCCCAAAGCAATGTCCAGTGTCAGGGCTCCGGTGGGAATGGTTTCTACCCTCATACGAGTGGAGTCTCCCAATCGGACGATCGCCCCTTTGCCAAAGCTGCGCTCGATTTGGGAAAGTACGGAAGTTAGAGCTTTTTGCTTTTCTGAGTTTTCAGTGGAAGTTTTTATAGACGTTTCTTTTTTTGCCATTTGCGGTACGCGGGTAGACCCCTTGCGGAGCTTGTTGATTAACTGTACAACACGTATGTTAGCAGTTATTTTTGGGGTCTGGAGGTTCTGGGAGGATCTGGTTGAAGATTCTTGATTTTGGGGGTGGTTCAGCCTCACCCAGCTTTCAGAAGGCTCTGATCTATAAGGTATTCGGCATCCGGCAGAGGGTAGAATTATTGTCTGTTAGGGGATGTAGTTGGTATCGATCGCTCTCGGAGTGAGGTTATGGTCTACAGTTCCAAATTCCGTGAAGCGTAGCTATCCCGGAGGGAATCGCCACAATTAGGACAAGCATGGGATCTACAACACATCAAGACACATCTGTTAATAGCAAAAATTCCCGCTGGCTGAGGAACTTATTGGCGATCGGCATTTTACTAGGTATCGGATTTCGGTTTTTTGAGATCGATCGCAAACTGTACTGGCACGACGAAGCTTACACATCAATCCGCGCCGCTGGTTTCACCCACCAAGAAATCGACGACGAACTATTCCAAAACCGGATTGTTCCCGCACCAGAATTGCAAAAATATCAGCGGATTAAACCGGGAAGTACAGAAGCAGACACAATTCGTTCTTTAGCACTGGAAGACCCGCAGCATCCGCCTTTATACTTTCTCATGGCTCGTTGGTGGATGCAGGAATTTGGCAGTTCTCTAACAGCATCCCGCAGTTTGCCAGCAATATTGAGTTTGCTGTCGCTGCCTTTGATGTACGCTTTAGCTCAGGAACTTTTCGCCTCGAATTTGACGGCGTTATTAGTAACAGCACTTTTGGCTTTATCACCCTTTGATATATTGTTTGCTCAGACAGCAAGGCAGTACACTTTGCTAACAGCCACAGTTATTGGCAGCAGTTGGCTGCTGCTGAGAGCAGTGCGGTTGCGGGGTTGGCAAGATTGGGTATTTTACTCGCTGGCGATCGCCCTTGGTTTCTACACTCACCCTTTCTTCAGTTTAACACTCATCGGACACGGACTTTTTATAATTTCTTACTGGTTGTTTGTCAAAAAAACAAAATTGCCAGGTCACGTAACTAATTCCCAATTTTTCTTAGCAGTAACAGCAGCTTTAATATTGTATCTTCCGTGGATTTACGTGCTGGCGACCAACCTGGGACGAGCATCAGCTACGACAGATTGGACGCGAGTATCTCCGGGTTGGCTGTATCTTGTTAAATTATGGACGCTCAGCTTTACAGCATTATTTTTTGACTTCGACTTAGGCTTTGATAATATCTGGACTTATTTGCTGAGATTGCCATTTTTGCTGTTAATTGCGACAGCCATTTACCAAATCTGCCGCCGCACTAGCAGTTCAACTTGGCTGTTTATTTTAATATCAATTTTTGTACCTTTTTTGATCCTGGCGTTACCGGATCTAATCCTAGGTGGCAAACGTTCCGCCGTCAGCCGCTATCTGATTTCCTGCTTTGCGGGAGTGCAGCTAGCAGTTGCTTACTTGCTCGCCAGTAACGTGAAAACTCAGCAGCGGTTTTGGCAAGTCATTTTAGCCCTGGTATTTACAGCAAGTGTAGCCTCCTGTACAGTTAGTGCTTTTTCTGATACTTGGTGGAGCAAAGACTTGAGCTATTTTAATGCTGAAGTTGCGAAAATTATTAACAAAGAGGCGATAGCTAACCGATCGATTAAAGATACAATTGTAATTAGCGATCGCGGCAACGATTTTACGAACATGGGAGATTTGCTGTCTCTGAGTTATTTGCTCGACAAAGACGTGCGGCTGATGCTGATGAGCCAGTCGCCGGAAATCGAGATGCTGAACAAATATTCGGCTCCCCTGGTGTTCCGCCCTTCGGAAAAATTGATCTCGGCACTCAAGCAACATCAACGCCGCCTGGAGCCAATATTGGAGTATGCCCGACTTTTTCGAGTGCGGCGAGCTTCCTAGGATTTCGAGAGTTGTAAGAACACGGCAGTGCCTTTGCTCGTGTCAACTTAAGCTTTTAGTCCGTCTGTCCTCCCGTCTACCCGTTAGTCCGCCAGGGAATGAATTCCCTGTCTAATAGCAAAAGTCCTCTGAAAGAGGACTAATGAGTTCTTCAGTCCTCTTTCAGAGGACTTTCGCTTTGAGGCAGGGGTTTCAACCCCTGCCGGACTATGGATTGTGCGTTAAGTTGACACGCTTTGGGTAGTGCCGTGTTCCTACCCGATTTCTGTACTAGACTCAACTGAGAAATGCGATAAGTAGACACAAATAATTATGTAAATTAGCGAGATAAAAAGTCATGCAAGAGTTAAATAATTCATCTTCCGAATCCGCGCAGAAGTTTCGCAATCTTCAGACAGAATTACGCGAACGTTGGCGAGCTATCGAAGAATTTGACAGCGGAGATTGTGACATTATTATCATTCCTTCTGTCAGCTTAGATCAGCAAGAAATGCAGAAAGTTGAGGGTGTTTACCACTACGAAGAGCGGCATTTATTTTCATTGATTCGCCTGCGAAATCCCCGCACGCGCTTAATTTACATTACCTCGGAGCCCTTGCACCCGATGATTGTGGATTATTACCTGCAATTGCTGCCGGGAATTCCATTTTCTCACGCGCGCGATCGGCTTTTGCTGTTCAGTGCTTACGATGCTTCCGCCAAATCCCTCACCCAGAAAATTTTAGAGCGTCCCCGCTTGATGGAGCGCATTCGTCAAGCAGTGCGGCCGACAAAATCTTATATGGTTTGTTATAACTCGACGCCCTTAGAACGCGAGTTATCTGTTAAATTGGGGATTCCTTTGTGGGCCAGCGATCCCGATCTGTTATACTGGGGAACAAAAAGCGGCAGCAGGCAAATTTTTAAAGAATGTGGCGTGCCTTATCCTGACGGTTCCGAGTTGGTTTTTAATGCGGAAGATTTAGCGGAAGCTGCGGCCGCGTTGTGGGAACGGCAGCCGCATTTGCAGCGGATCGTAATTAAGTTAAATGAAGGTTTTTCGGGGGAAGGGAATGCAATTTTAGATCTGAAGTCCCTCGCAGGTAAAGCGCCTACAGAAAGAGCGAAGGCAATTGGCGATAGCTTCCATAATTTGCGCTTTCAAGCAACGGGCGAAACCTGGGAAAATTTTAGCAGCCGCATTCCCGAATTAGGGGCAATTGCCGAAGCATTTATCGAAGGAGAAGAAAAGTTATCGCCCAGCGTTCAAGGCAGAATTGTCCCCAGCGGCGAAGTAGAAATTCTCTCAACCCACGACCAAATTTTAGGAGGCCCAGACGGTCAAATTTTCTTAGGTTGCCGATTTCCTGCCGACGAATCTTATCGAATAGCGTTGCAGGAATTGGGATGGAAAGTAGGGCAAAACTTAGCTAAAAAAGGGGCTTTAGAGAGATTTGGAGTAGATTTTCTCGCTGTAAAGCAATCCGATGGGAAATGGGAGCTTCAAGCAATAGAAATTAACTTACGTAAAGGAGGCACAACTCATCCGTTTATGGCTTTGAAGCTGTTAACAAACGGTCGGTACGAACGTTCGACAGGATTATTTTACAGCCTGCAGGGCCGTCCAAAATATTATGTTGCTTCAGACAATTTGAAAAAAGAGCGCTATCGGGGATTATTACCGAACGATTTGATGGATATTATTGCTGACAATCAACTGCACTTTGACAGCGGTACTGAGACGGGCAGTGTGTTTCATTTAATGGGTTGTTTGTCTGAGTTTGGCAAATTGGGAGTGACGAGTATTGGCAATTCGCAGCAAGAAGCTGAGGATATGTATAACAAAGTTGTGAAAGTTCTCGATCGCGAAACCTCATACTAAATCTCATTTAACCATTAATTATTTGGTCGTGGAAAATGGCTAATAAGTAATTGGTACTTTAAACTGACAACCGCAGATTTTAATCTGCGGGTTGCGGGTTGTAGCTAATTTTTAGCGGGATAAAGGGGCGTGGGGTCGATCGAACCTGTGCGGTTGAGTGGCCAAAAACGCACAATTGCCCTACCGATGATATTTTGCTTGGGTACAAAGCCCCAGTAATGACTGTCACAGCTTGCGTTGCGGTTGTCGCCGAGCACCAAGTAAGAATTTTGAGCTACAACTACAGGCCCGTAGGGATACTGCGGAATTTCTTCAATATATTTTTCCTGTAGCGGCTGCTTGTTAATAAAAACTTTTCCCTCTCTGACTTCCACACTGTCCCCCGGCAGTCCGATCACTCGCTTGATATAGGCATCTTTGATCGGTGGCGGCTGTCCCGTGCACAAACTAGCCTGGTCAGGAGGCATAAATACGATAATATCTCCTCGCTGGGGTTCTTGGAATCGATAGCTTACCTTATCTATAATTAATCGATCGTTAATTTGTAAGGTTGGGAGCATTGAGCCGGTGGGAATGTAGCGTGCTTCGGCAACCAGGGTGCGGATACCAAAGGCCAAAAATGCTGCTAAGCCGATCGTCTTAATTCCTTCGATCCAAGGATTTTCGGTGTCTTGCGGAGGTTTTTCTTCGTCGGCTGACTTGTCTAGACGAGTCATAGGGTATTGTAGTGACTGAGCTGGATACGAATTATAAACTTAATAATGCTTCCATGCTAGCACGCTGTTTACTCAATTAATGATATCTTATGACTCCCAAATCAAGTTTGTTAATCCGTCGCGCTCGCATTCTTTTGCCCAATGGTGAGTTTTTGGTAGGAGATGTGCAAATCTGCGATGGCAAAATTGTCAAAGTTGCTGCTGAAATTGTCGAATCTGGCGATCGAGAAATAGATGCGAAAGGCTTAACTCTGTTGCCCGGAGTAATTGATCCCCAGGTACACTTCCGGGAACCTGGTTTAGAACACAAGGAAGACTTATTTACCGCTAGCTGTGCTTGCGCTAAAGGCGGCGTGACATCGTTTCTGGAAATGCCGAATACGCGACCTCTGACCACAACCCAAGCTGCCTTAGATGATAAACTAAGTCGCGCTGCCGAGAAGTGTTTGGTCAATTACGGCTTTTTTATTGGTGCAACGCCTGAGAATTTGCCGGATTTGTTGAATGCGAATCCGACTCCGGGAATTAAAATTTTTATGGGTTCGATGCACGGGCAGTTGTTGGTCGATGGAGAAGCAACTTTAGAGGCGATTTTTGCTGCAGGCGATCGACTAATTGCCGTGCACGCAGAAGACCAAGCTAGAATCAACCAGCGTCGTCAAGAATTTGCTGGTATTACCGATATTGCAGTTCACTCACAAATTCAAGACAATCAAGCAGCTTTATTAGCAACTCAGCTAGCATTAAAACTTTCTAATAAATATCAGCGCCGTCTGCACATTCTGCACCTTTCAACTGGGGATGAAGCTGAGTTGTTGCGCCAGGAAAAACCGAGTTGGGTGACAGCAGAAGTTACGCCGCAGCATTTGTTGTTAAATACCAGCGCCTATCAAAAAATTGGCAGTTTAGCTCAGATGAATCCGCCTTTGCGCGAGCCCCGCGATAACGAAATACTTTGGCAAGCTTTACTAGACGGCGTAATTGATTTTATCGCCACCGACCATGCGCCGCACACATTAGCAGAAAAAGCTCAAGATTATCCGAATACGCCGTCTGGAATGCCCGGAGTCGAAACTTCTTTGCCTTTGATGCTGACGCAAGCAGTAGAGGGAAGATGTACAGTTGCTCAAGTTGCTAATTGGATGTCGGCGGCAGTTGCTAAGGCTTATAAGATTCCGAACAAAGGGCAAATTGCACCGGGTTTTGATGCAGATTTAGTCTTAGTTGATTTGGAGAAATACCGCCCGGTGGTGGGCGCAGAGATGGCGAGCAAGTGCGGCTGGAGTTCCTTTGAAGGATGGAATTTAACTGGATGGCCAGTTGTGACTGTTGTTGGAGGAAAAGTTGTTTTTGAGAATGGTAAATTGGATACAAATGTGAGGGGAGAAGCATTGACATTTGACGCTGAGTAAGCATGAATTTAACTCAAGTGTTATAATTGGGTATTCCTGCATCGCAAAGGCGATTTTACCCATGCTTCTCCAAGAACTAGAAACACAACTCCTGGCCTTAACTCCTACTGAGAAAGCTGAAGCCATCCGGCTTTTAACCCAAAGTTTAAACAATAGCTGGCCAGGAATTACCAAAACTCCCGACGTGTGTGGCGGCGATGCTTGCATTGCCAAAACTAGACTTCCCGTTTGGCTGTTCGTGAGTTTGCGCCGTCAAGGTTCAAGTGATGCTGAAATTCTACAATTTTATCCCCAGTTGAATGCTGCCAACTTAGTAAATGTCTGGACTTATGCTGAGGCTAACTCCGAAGAAATTGAAACAGCACTCCGAGAAGAAGCAGCAGCAATGATGCAGGAAGTATAATTTATGGCACGTCTTTATGCAGATGAACAGTTCCCGTTTCCTGTTGTGGCTTTGCTGCGAAATTTAGGTCACGATGCCCTGACTATTCAAGAGGCAGGAAATGCCGGAGATGATGACCCCGAAGTATTAGCCTTTGCTGTGAATAACGATCGGGCGGTTATGACGCAAAATCGTCGGCATTTCATTCGCTTGCACGCTCAACAACCAAATCATGCTGGTATTATCGTGTGTACAGACGATAAAAATTTAGAAAGGTTGGCAACACGCATCAATGATGCTATTGCTGGTGAAGAAACTTTGAGAGGCAAATTGATTCGTGTCAACCGTCCGCAGTAAGTACGCGCTGAGATGTTGCACCATTCTCTCTTAACAGGCTTTCCGGCCTGTTCCACAAAGAGTGAATTTTCTTCTTGTGGAACAGGCCGGAAAGCCTGTTCAGAAAAGGCTGAGTGACAATGGGGCAACATCTAAATTCGATCGCCCTTTCTCACTTTTCCCATTGCCAATCCAATAAGTCGCCATTACCAATCACTTCAGCTTGCCGCCCGTTATCTAGATAACTCAAAGAAATTTGCCAATAATTTTCGGGCTTGTACTGCAATCTTTCCGCCCATTCGATCGCCACAATTCCCAAATCCATTTCTAACCCGTCCCAATAACTTTCTAAGTGCAAAGCCTCCACTTCTTCGGGTTCTAGTCGATACAAATCTAGATGATACAGCGGAATTCGCCCTCCAAAATACTCGTTTATCAGTGTAAAAGTAGGACTCTCAATCGAGTCTGAGATTCCTAAACCTTCAGCGATGCCTTGAACCAAGGTAGTTTTGCCCGCACCTAAATCTCCTTGTAATAAGATTACAGTGCCGACGGGGAGCGATCGACCTAACGCAGCACCAAACTTGTGCGTAGCCTCAGAATCGGGAAGCAAAGTTTTCATTTCCATAATTAGTCATTAGTCATTAGTCATTAGTCATTAGTCATTAGTCATTAGTCATTAGTCATTAGTCATTAGTCATTAGTTACTCGCTTGGGGCTGCTAATAACCAATAACATTAGTCTGCACCGTCAACAGTCAACAGTCAACAGTCAACAGTCATCAGTCAACAGTCAGCAGCTTAAATGTTTTGCGCGCGGCCGTACCAACGCAGCAACATCCCCGCCAACCTTTGCGAATTGTGGCGAATTAAACCCGTATTTTCATCTTCATCCATGACATTGGCGATGACAACTCGCCGCCCCAATTGCGTTACGGCTTCTCGATCGAGCACAACCGGATAAGAATCCTCCTGAGAATAGCGGATCAAAGCCTTTGCAGAAGGGACTTTTCCTTGAACGACTACAGCATCGAACAGCGGCCGACCGCAAGCGCGATCGATCGCCCGAATGTGGTCTGCAACACTGTATCCGTCAGTTTCCCCCGGCTGAGTCATAATATTGCAAACATAAATGCGCGGAACTTCGCTGTTGGCGATCGCATCAGCAATTTCCGGCACCAACAAATTCGGAATGACACTCGTATAAAGACTCCCCGGCCCAATAATAATAAAATCCGCTTCCCGAAGTGCTTGGGCTACCTTGGGCAACGCCGGAGGATTAGCAGGAGTGCAGCCAATTTTGATGATTTGCCCGTTAGCTTTTGTAATGCTGGACTCCCCCTCAATCCTGCGGCCGTCAGCGAGTTCTGCCCACAAAGAAACGTCGCTCAGAGTAGCCGGCAGCACTTCTCCCCTCACTGCTAAAACTTTAGAACTCGCCGCGATCGCCTGTTCCAAATCTCCAGCAATATCGCTCATCGCCGTCAAAAACAAATTCCCAAAACTGTGACCCACCAAACCGTCACCAGCCCGAAAGCGATATTGAAATAACTCAGTCAATAACTTTTCCTCATCTGCCAAAGCAGCCAAACAATTGCGAATGTCTCCCGGTGGCAATACCCCAATTTCCCGCCGCAGTCGCCCGGAAGACCCGCCATCATCCGCCACCGTGACAATAGCAGTGATTTTGGCACTGTAATCCTTCAATCCCCTGAGCAAGTTAGAAAGACCCGTACCGCCCCCAATTGCCACAATTTTCGGGCCGCGGTGCAAGCGGCGGTGGTTGAGGAGTCGATCGACCAGTTCCTCATTCCCTTCGGGCATCAGCACTTGAGTAATAGAGTTCAAACTGCGAGTTTGTCCCCACAGAATTAACAAAATCCCACCAGCAATGATGATCGGGCCCGACACGTAATTGGGAATAACTTCCGCAATCCACGCCAAAAAATTTCTCAATAATTGCAATAAGAAGAAAATGGGAGTCATCCCAGTCCAAATCGCTAAACCCAAAGTGGCAAGTACCACGCCGCTGGCACTAATCAGCAGCCACCGTTTCACTAACAGTCCGGGGGCTAACCACTTAAACCACTGGTGAACTCGCCCGTTCCGCAAAGAAGGGGGGTAAGGATTTCTGGATTGGGCAAAAACCTGCTTGGCTTTAGCCAAGACGCGGAGGGCTTTAGGAAGTGAACTAATTGACATGGTTAATTAGTCTTAAGGGTATTGGAACAGCTCGATCTGACAAATTTACAATACAAGAGAGTTTTGATTCTGGCAGTCAATTTAAGTAATTAGTGATTAGTCATGAGTCAGGAGTCATTAGGTAGACTGATGACTGATGACTGACAACTTATTGATAACATCCTATGGCTGAGCCACTAATCGAACTCAAGGGGGTAAGTAAGTCCTTCGGCCAGAACCCGATCCTCGATCGAGTCGATCTGAGGATTTATCGGGGAGAGGCCCTGGCAATTATTGGCCCTTCCGGGACGGGGAAATCTACGATTCTGCGGATAATTGCGGGTTTGTTGGCCCCGGATGCCGGTGAGGTTTTTGTTCAGGGACAGCGCAGGGTGGGATGGGTGGACGACGTGGCAGATCCGATCGGAATTGGGATGGTGTTTCAGCAAGCGGCTTTGTTTGATTCGCTGACGGTGGAGGAGAATGTCGGTTTTTTACTTTACCAGCATTCTAAGCTGCCGCGCCGCCGCATTCGGGAATTGGTGGAGGAAAAGTTGGAGATGGTGGGTTTGCCGCGAATTGGCGAACGCTATCCGGCGCAGTTGTCTGGGGGAATGCGGAAGCGGGTAAGTTTTGCCCGCGCGATCATGGCGAATCCTGATAATGACAGGGATAATCCAGAGGTTTTGCTGTACGACGAACCGACGGCGGGTTTAGATCCGATCGCTTCGACGGTAATTGAAGATTTAATCCGCGACTTGCAGGCTGCCCAAGGTGTTTGCAGCACTTATGCGATCGTCACTCACCAAGACAGTACCATCCGCCGCACTGCCGATCGCATCGTGTTTCTCTATCGAGGCAAAGTGCAGTGGGAGGGAACTGTCAGCGATATTGCATCGACAGATAATTTACTGATCAGACAATTTTTTAGCGGCAGTGTTACTGGGCCAATTCAAGCGCTTGGATAGTCATTAGTCATTAGTTATTAGTCATTAGTCATTAGTCACCAGTCATTAGTCAGCAGTCATTAGTTATTAAAGTCGAGGGCAATATGGCTACAAAAAGTTTTCAGGAATTGCGGGTTTATAAATTATCAGAACGACTAGCTGATGAAATTTGGAAAGCTGTTAACACTTGGGAGCCATTTGCCAAAAATACGATCGGCCAACAAATTGTCCGTTCAGCCGATAGCGTCGGTGCTAACATAGCAGAAGGAGTCGGACGCGGCAGCTATCAAGACAATAAACGTTTTGTCAAGATAGCTAGAGGTTCTTTATATGAAACTCAACACTGGTTGAGACGAGCTTACACTCGAAACCTTTTAACTGTTGAACAAGTCAATATATTCACAGCAATCATTAATGACTTAGCTCCTCAATTAAACTCCTACCTACAATCTATCGGGTCATCCCCTAAAGAGCACGAGCAATAACTCACAAATAATAACTGAGGCCTAACAACTAATGACTAATGACCAATGACTAATGACCAATGACTAATGACTAATGACCAATGACCAATGACCAATGACTAAGGAGGTAATATGCAATCGCGAACTGTAAGAGAAGGTTCTGTCGGGTTTTTAATTTTAGTAGGAATCGGTTTATTTGGTGGCTTAGTGCTCTGGCTGCGGGGCGTGCAGGTAGGGAACCGCAGCTACAAATTCGCCGTAGAATTTGGCAGCGCCCAAGGAATGCAAATCGGCACGCCCATCAGGTATCGCGGGGTTGCAGTCGGTAAAATTACCGCCCTCCAACCGGGTTCCAACGGCGTAGACGTGACGCTGGAGATTGCCCCCGGTACTTTAGTGATTCCCAGGGATGTTACGATCGAAGCGAATAAATCGGGTTTAATTGGCGAATCGTCGATCGACATTACCCCCAACTCGATTTTGCCAGAATCATTACTTACCGCTAATCCCGTTAGTGCCAACTGTCCCCCGGAAATTATCTGCCAAAATTCGCGCTTAAAAGGTCAAGCTGGAGTCACTATCGACGAACTAATTAAATCCACAGTCCGCCTAGCTAATTTCTACACTGACCCCGCGCTGTTCAACAATATTAAATCTCTTGCAGAAAATACAGCCAACACAGCTAAAGGTGCAGCTAAACTCACTCAAGATTTATCGACTTTAACTCAAACTGCCCAAGCGGAAATAAAAACTTTAAATCAATCTGTAAGGGGAGACCTTGGGAGCTTAAATCAATCTGTAAAAACCGAAATAGCAGGTTTAAATCAATCCTTAAAGGGGGAAGCCCGCAGTTTAAATCAATCCTTAAAGGGAGAAGCAAGCATCTTAAATCAATCGCTCAAGACGGAAATATCAGCAGTCGCCGCTGATGTTTCTAAAGTAGCAGCTACGGCGGACACTTCCACAAAAGCAGTATCTGCCGCTGCGATAAATTCTGCTAATTCAGTAACTCAAGCAGCCAATCAAATTACATTAACAGCCAACCAAGTCAATTCTTTAGTAGCAACCAACCGCGGCAGTTTAGTCTCAACTCTGAATAACATCAATCAAAGCAGTCAGGAACTGCGGGTAGCTGTCAGCAGTTTGAGTCCGACAATTAATCGAATCAACCAAGGACAATTGCTGAACAATTTAGAAGTTTTATCAGCGAATGCTGCCCAAGCTTCTAGTAATTTGCGAGATTTATCCAGCCAGGTAAACAATCCCGCCAATTTGCTATTATTGCAGCAAACTCTAGATTCTGCACGAGCTACATTTCAGAACGTGCAGAAAATTACTTCCGACGTGGATGATTTGACGGGAGATCCGGCTTTTCGCAACAATATTCGCAGGTTGTTCAACGGATTAGGAGGCTTGTTGGGTTCGACAGAACAACTGCGACAGCAAGTTAAAGTGACTCAAACATTAGCTCCCCTTTCTGAGAAAGTAAATGCGAGTACACCTGCCACAAATCAATCAGTAGAGCCTGGATTTCCTCGCTTGCAAAAACAGCCAAAATTGCCTGTTGTACCTTCTCAAACTGCAAGATCAGCAGAACCATTGGCTCCCGAAAAAACTCCTTAAAACACGGTATCATTGAATAACCGCCAGTGCAATTTTCGCGACTTACTCTAGTTAGTAATGTTGGCAATACGCACTTTAATTACAGCGAGTTAATAAGGTGCGGCTTTCGCACCCGGCATTAAACTTATTGTCCAAATTCTATTAAGAAAAAACTCTTTATGTCGCAACCAGGAAAACCAATGACGCAAACATTATCGAAACCGGAGGCAAGCAAAATCAAGTATACTATAACTTGGGAAAAATTGCCCGACGACTTTAAATTAGCCGACGATCCTGTGGAAAACATCGACCAACCACTTTTAGCTGCGGCCCTGCGAGAAGCATTGGATCTCGCAGGATTTATCCTAGCTTCAATGCTAATAGCTTCCAATTTTGGACTCTGTGCCAAAGTTAACGACAAAATAGTAGTAAAAGCCCCTGATTGGGTGTACGTTCCCTCGGTATTGCCAGCAGAACCAGGAGAAGTTCGCCGCAGTTATACGCGCAATGCTGAGGGAGAAGTACCTGCTGTAGTGATGGAATTTTTATCGGATACTGACGGCAGTGAATATTCAAATAAACCGACATATCCTTACGGAAAATGGCGGTTTTATGAGCGAATTTTGCAAGTACCGATTTATGTAATTTTTGAACCAAAATCGGGAGTATTGGAAGTGTACAGACTCTCGACTTCTGGAGAATACGAATTGCAAGAACCGGATGCTAATCAGCGATTCTGGATAGAATCAATGGGTTTATTTCTGGGGGTTTGGGAAGGTGAAAAATCTCAGAGGACGGGTTATTGGTTGCGCTGGTGGGATGAGAATGCCAATTTGCTGCTGTGGGGTGCGGAACGGGTGGAACAGGAACGCCAGCGCGCCGAAGAGGAACGCCAGCGCGCCGAAGAGGAACGCCAGAGGGCCGATCGACTAATGGCATACTTGATTCGTCAGGGTATCGATCCTGATGGCATTTGAAGGTATGGGAGGTCGATCGACCTTTGGGCCCTTAATCCAATCCCATTTTGATTGCAAAATCGAGTCAGCAAGGACGTTTGAGATTAAAAATAACCACAATTAAGGAGCGATCGGCATGACTTCAACAACATTAGAAGAAAAATTAGATCGGCTTTCTGATGAATTAGCCTCAGCACTAGAAGCGGAACGCCAGCGTGCTCCTGAACTCACATCTTTGCTACCGCGTTACCGAGCTCGGTTTGGGGAAATGCCAGAGAGTAATGGCTAAAAAGTAAGGGTGCGATCGCGCTTCACCGATATCGATCGCCCGCGTGTTATTTTCACCTAAATGTCCTTGACAAATCTCAGTTTTTGTGGTTATGAGAAATTGTCTCAAATTTTAAATGGCGAAGGGCGATCGTTTGGCGATCGAACTTGGGCAATCTAGAGATAGGTGCTTTGCGAGTACCGTGAAAACAGCGAGGCCAAGAGTTAGCAATGGAAAGTACACAGAAAAAATCTAGCCCTCGTCCAGTTAATAAGGGCGATCGAATTAAGCAGATTTTTGCGTTAGTATCAATGGTTGGCTTTGCTGGTTCTACGATTTTTGGTATTGTGAGTCTGTTCGGCAGCGGTTTGAGCAGCCAGCACCAGCAAAAATCTGCTCCGGTAGCAGTTTCTCAGGAATCTTTGCTGGCGGCGCAAGAACGGGGATATGAGACGGTTTTGCAGCGCGAACCGCAGAATCAGACGGCTCTGGAGGGGTTGGCAAATGTGCGGTTGCAAATGAATAATAAGGTGGGGGCGATCGAGCCTTTGGAGAAGTTGGTGAAGCTAAATCCCGATCGGGCGGATTATAAGGTATTGTTGGGGCAGGCGAAGGGGAAGTAGTCGCGGAAAGGGGGGAGTTCTGATGTATCTTCTCCATTGGCTTCTCTGCCATCTCCCCTACCATCGCAATATCTACCCATATCATCGTTAATTATCTATTTATTTTATCTCAAGGTTTTAGCATGGCAATCTTCGTTCCCAGCCTAAAGAAAAGCGGACATTTAGATAATATTCACGTAACAGTATGCCTCGTTGGCTCTCGTAAGATCGCAGACAAAGATGACTATGGGAGTCAGGGGTGGGATATTTTTGCACCTAATCTTACTATCTATGGATTCGATGCTGATGAAGCTGCTTGTCATGAGGCTAACGCCACTATAGAAGCTCGAAAAATAAATTGGACTGAAAAACATATTCCACTAGCTCTGGGAAATTCTGTAGGAACATCCACAATTTATCTTACTAAACACCCAGGTTGCAGTTCACTATATCCTCCCAGCGATTTCTATATTGAGCGGTTTGTCGGAAATTCTCAGCTAATTGAGCTAGTTTCTACTGTGGAGGTTGAGATAACAACTTTAGATTCTTTTTGCCAATCAGAAGCAGTTAACGAGATTGATTTTATACAACTAGACGTTCAGGGGGCAGAGCTTCTGGTTTTAAAAGGAGCTTCTAGTATTTTAAAAAGTAGCACTCTAGCGATTGTAACAGAAGTAGAGTTTACAGAAATATACAAGGGTCAACCTTTGTTTGGGGATGTAGATGTGTACCTGAGAGAACAAGGATTTACACTTTTTGATTTATGTAATATACATCGTGACTGTCGCCGAATGCCTGTAGTGTCACCGGACCACTATGGAGTCTTAGTCTGGTCTGATGCTTTTTATTTTCGGGATCTGATTCGGGAAGACTTGAATACAGAATTAAAGACACCCGATCAAATACTAAAATTAGCTTGTATCGCTGATGTTATGAACTTTCCTGACTATGCTCTGGAACTTCTAGCGTATTTGACCCTGCAATATGGCGACGATATAAGATATAACTTGGCTGACAATATTATAGAGAGCTTAGCGGAAATTCCCGAGCTAGTTAAGCTGGGACTAAGTTCATTGCCTATTATTGCTAAAATTCGAGATTACAGCAGCGGTTACAGTGCCACATCTGTGTTAAACGATCGAAGTAATTGGCAACAAAGAGGTAATTCATGCTTGTTTTTAGGAGACTATTCTCAAGCAGCGAGTATTTATGAGCAAGCTATAGAAGCTGAACCAAACATTAAATCCCACTATTGGCATTTGGGGTTGATGCTGCTTTTGCAAGACCAAGAAGCCGAAGCTCTAACAGTCTGGTTCACAGGTATACTTGATGACAATGCCGAACAAATGGAAGAATGCACATCTGAACTAATAGGAGTTATACAAACAGAAGCACAGCGCCGAGAAAGAGTCACCGACTATGCTGTTGCTCGCCTACTCCGGCAACACATCCGGGAAATAGATCCCACCGACCTAAATAATTTGTTAAAGATTGTCGCTCTTTCTATTAATATGAAGAGTTTTACAAATCAAGACCTAATATCCTTGGGAATTGTTGAGTTGTTGCGCTCGGAGTTGTACCCCGTTAATTCCGATTTACTATTACAAGTTCTTCAAAGCATTTTAGATTGTGTACCCTACGAACAATCTACCCTGGAATTTGCAACAGCTTGTCAGCGTTATGCCTCCGATTCTCAAGCATTTGTTAAGGTATTGATGCTAGCGAACCCTAAAATCCCAGATCCCCAAAATGTAGACGCTTCCACTCAAAAATATTCATATTTAGACGAAGAAACTATTATTGATAAATATTTAAACCTATTAAATATAGAAAACAAATACTGTGTCGATATAGCGGCTAGTGATGGGATAACTATGTCAAACACTTATTTTTTATACAAGCAAGGATGGAGTGGGTTAGCAGTAGAATATGA
Source organism: Microcoleus sp. D2_18a_D3 (assembly GCF_036702455.1). NCBI lineage: Bacteria > Bacillati > Cyanobacteriota > Cyanophyceae > Oscillatoriales > Microcoleaceae > Microcoleus > Microcoleus sp. D2_18a_D3. Next base: position 35,210 of record NZ_JAUBTK010000023.1, on the reverse strand, counting down.
TAGCCAACTATTTACCAAATTAGCACTTAGATATACTGAATTTGAAAAAGTAAACTTAAGTAAGTGCATGGTGACACCTGAAAACGTAGTTTCTCTTATGAAAACACATCAAGTCCCCGAAAGCTTTAGTTTTCTCAATCTTGATATAGATGGTTATGATTATTTTGTATTAGACAAAATACTGAGTTCATTTAGACCTTTGTTGATCAGCGTAGAAATCAATGAGAAAATCCCACCACCTCTAAAGTTTACTGTTAACTATAGCCCCAATTATGTTTGGAATAACGATCACTTTTTTGGTCAAAGTATTTCACAGTTAAATATTCTGTGCCAACAGTATAACTATGCTATCGTAGAGTTACATTATAATAATGCTTTCTTGATTCCTCAAGAAATCAGTCCAGTAACTTCACTTACACCAGAGGAAGCCTACAGAAGGGGGTATCTCGATAAACCTGACCGGAAAAATAAATTTCCGTGGAATGCTGATATAGAGCAAGTTCATAATTTATCTCCTCAAGAAGCCTTGATTTATATCACTAACTTTTTTTCTAACTATGAAGGAAAATTTACCTGCTACATATAATTTTAGTAATTAGGCGTTTAATGAAAAGAATATAAAGTTTTAAGTGGTCAGATGCCTAATCTAAGGAAACGCTAATCCACCAAACAAGGTAAAGACAGGCTGTAAACAATGGAAAATAATATTTCAAACTCGGATATAAATGCCTACGGTATGTTCAAAAAAGTTACTGTTCAACCAGTCAGCTATACAACCATTCAGTCTGCTGTTGAAGCCATTGAAGGTTTCATGGTTCCAGGACAAGAAGAGTACCTTTTCAATAAAGTAAAGTCCCTCCCCAATGATGCTGTAATCGTTGAAATAGGATCGTACAAAGGACGCTCCACCGTTGCCATGTCCTATGCCTGCATAGGCACTAATCGAAAAATTTATTGCATAGATACATGGGACGGAAATGATACGGACTTTGCGGACAGAAACTTTTTTGATATATGGCAAGAAAATATAGAAAAAAATGGATTATCTCAATATGTAGTACCATTGCGGGGTTACTCGCATGAAATATTAAGCCAGTGGGAAGGATTAACAGGAGACAAAGCTATTGATTTTATTTTTATTGATGGTTCTCATCAGTTTTTAGACGTTTTGAAAGACTATGAGCAGTCACTCCCCCTTGTCAAAGATGGGGGATGGATAGCGTTTCACGAGGTTGTACCTACTTGGCCTGGTTCGGAACGTGTATGGCACAATATTGCCAAACATCGCTTGCTCAATCATGAGTATTCGTCCACTCTCGCCTGCGGTCAAAAAATTTCTACTGCTTTCTCCTCTACTTCATCACCCGAATTACCGATTCACTTCTTTACTATTGTCCTCAATGGTGAACCATTCATCGAGTATCACATAGAAGTATTCAAACAACTCCCCTATAAATGGCATTGGCATATAATCGAGGGTGTAGCGGACTTGAAGCATGATACAGCGTGGTCTTTGCGAAATGGCGGACGCATTACCGACGAAATCCACTCCAAGGGACGCAGCAATGACGGCACAGCAGAATACCTAGACGAACTGGCACAGCTATATCCAGAAAATGTCACTGTTTATCGTAAACCAGAGGGTATTTTCTGGGAAGGCAAACGTGAAATGGTGAATGCACCACTACCTAATATTCGCGAGGAGTGTTTGCTGTGGCAAGTGGATGTGGATGAATTGTGGACTGTTGAGCAACTGTGTACTGCCCGATATATGTTCATCAATAATCCTGAAAAAACGGCTGCTTTTTATTGGTGTTGGTATTTTGTCGGAGAGAATTTGGTGATTAGCAGTCGCAACTGTTACGCTCAGAACCCTCAACAAGATTGGTTGCGTACTTGGAGATTTAAGCCGGGAGCATTTTGGGTCGCACACGAACCCCCAATATTAGCGGAACCCAATTCTGACGGTGGGCGCGATGTGGCTAAGGTCAATCCTTTTTTACACGAAGAAACTGAAGAAGCCGGGCTAATTTTTCAACATTTCGCTTACGCCACAATAGAACAGTTACGTTTTAAAGAGCAATACTACGGCTATGCTGATGCTGTTGCTAAATGGACCCAGTTGCAGCGGCAAACTAGATTCCCGGTTTGCTTGAGTCAGTATTTTCCCTGGGTTAAAGATTTAACGGCTGTCGATACAGCAAAGGCTTGTGGCATCCAGCCGTTCGCGCAGAAAGAAAAAGATAGCAATACCTGGAAGTTTATACAAATACCTCAGCAACAAAAGTCGGCAAAACCTCAAAAGCCCTTTCCTCAAATAATTGTAGACGGCGTATTTTTTCAGCGGTATAAAACCGGAATTGCTCGTGTCTGGAAATCTCTGTTAGAAGAATGGGTAGACAACGGTTTTTCTGAACATATAGTTGTTATTGACAGAACGGGAACAGTGCCAGAAATTTCCGGCATCCAGTACCGTCCTTTGCCGGCTTACAGCTATGACACAGTGGATGCCGATCGCGCAATGCTACAGCAAGTTTGTGACGAACAGAGTGCAGACTTATTTATCTCGACTTACTACACAACTCCCCTATCAACTCCCTCTGCATTCATAGCGTATGACATGATTCCAGAAGTTGAAGGAGTAAATTTAAGTACACCGATGTGGCGTGAAAAGCATTTCGGGATTCGCCACGCATCTGCATACATCGCAATTTCCGAAAATACAGCCCGTGACTTAGTAAAGTTTTTTCCAGATATTGCCTCAGATTCAGTAACTGTAGCTCATTGCGGAGTTAACAGTAAATTTTCACCAGCGAGTCCAGAGGCAGTTAATCATTTTAAAAACAAGTACGGTATATCAAAGCCATACTTTCTTTTGATCGGGCCTGGAATCGGCTATAAGAATGGAACTTTGTTTTTCCAGGCTTTTGCTCAACTTGAAAGCAGACAAGGGTTTGAAATTGTCTGTACGGGTAGCGATTTGTTATTAGATACAAAGTTTAGAGACTATACATCAGGTTGTGCGGTGCATATCGTACTGCAACTGAGTGATGAAGAGTTGATAGCTGCTTATTCCGGTGCTGTTGCACTGGTTTATCCGTCGAAGTATGAAGGTTTTGGCTTACCTGTGCTGGAGGCGATCGCTTGTGGATGTCCAGTCATTACTTGTGCAAATGCGTCTATACCTGAAGTCGCAGGAAAAGCTGCATTATATGTGAACGATACTGATGTTAGCGGACTGGTGAATGCGCTTTGCGAAGTGCAAAAGCCGGATGTTCGCAAGGCCTTAATTGCTGCAGGTCTCAAACAAGCGCAAAATTTCTCGTGGTCGAAAATGGCGAAAACGGTGAGTTTGGCTTTGATAGATGCAGCATTCTTGCCTTTAAAGCTGCGGTCAATCAATTTAATCGTTTTTCCAAATTGGCTAGCATCAGAAGAGACGATTTGCGAAGAATTTACGCAAGTTATCAGGGCGATCGCCTCTCACCCCGATCGAATGAAGATGACATTACTTGTAGATACTGGCAACATTTCTGAGGAGGATGCAAATCTGATTTTATCCAGTGTTGCCATGAATCTGCTCATAGAAGAAGATTTGGACGTTACTGAGTGTGCTGAAATTTCCTTGGTAGGACAACTGGAGGAAAAACAGCGGGAAGCGCTGTTGAGTCGCATCCACGCTAGACTTGTCTTAGAGAACGAAAATAAACAGGCGATCGCAGCAGCCAAAGCAGAAAACCTTCCCTGCTGCGATCTCGCTAGCTTCAGCCGCAAGCGAGCCGTCCAATCAGAAACAGGAGATTGGCAGTTCATTTTACCAGAAAGTGTATTTCTCACAATTTCTCAAAGACAAAATAATTTTAACGAAAAAACCCCCGCCATTTTCTACTTAGAATACCTCCAAAGAAACTGTCCGACTATCGATTTAGATACCTTGTCGGGCGTAGCTTCAATTCTTGAGAATACATCTTGGGAAGAACCTGTATCAGCGACGGATTTAAACAATTTTGCTGTAGTCGCCTTGATAGAAGCAGAGCAGTGCCAGGAATCATCCCTCAAAGAAATATATATTAATACAGCTTTAGAAGCCTTAAAGAGTGCAGTAGATTTATACAATCATCCACTCTGTGCAGCTCATTTTGCCCTAGTTCTTGCCCTGACTGGGGAATCCGATGAATCAATTAAAGAAGCTTTTCATTTTTTTGTATCCCTTGGTATTCAGCAGTCTGCTGGCGGCTCACTAGAAAAAATTCCTCCAGCTCTTGTTTATCTGCCGCCGACTGGTAGTAGTTTGAAGACGTACCAAGCAGAACAGCTAACTCAAAGTTTACAAGCCGAAGACGCTCGCAGTCAATCGATATTATTATTAATTGAAGCACTAGGTCGATCGCAGATAATTTCTTACAATGAATTTGGCATGAGGCTACTGCACCTAACGGCTCAAGTTTTACCCAATTCTGGTTCCATAAATTTAAAAATAGGAGTATACAGCCTGCTAAACGATCAATCGGAAGGAGTCATGTATTTGCACCGTGCCAAACAAATTTATTCGGATTCAGCACCCGTGCTGCAAGCTCTATACATCGCCTGTAAAGATTTAGAGCAGATAGAATATGCCCAGCAATGGCTAAATTTTGCTCGACAATTGGCTCAACAGCATCCCAATTCTCTAGAGTGGAGATGGACTGACTTAGAAGTTAACAGTCCCTTCACTTACGTGCCTTTTGAAACGCAACTTTTATTAGCAGTTGAACCGAGGTTTTACGGTTGTATAACCAGCAGCGTATTGATAGCCGAAAGAGATTGGTTTGAAAAAGAAATGGAATTTTGGCGCAGTGCGATCGCACCAGGCATGACTGTTATCGATGTGGGTGCTAATGTAGGAGTTTACACCTTTAGCGCTGCTCTGCGAGTCGGTTCGCAAGGGCACGTGCTGGCAGTAGAGCCTTTTTCGGGCTGCGTTAGCTATTTGCAAGAAACCTGTAGAATAAATCACCTAAACTGGGTGAAAGTCTGTGCCGGTGCTGCCAGCGATCGCTCTGGAACAGTTCGCTTATCTCTTTCCCCTGCCAGTGAATTAAACAAAATCGCCACTGGCGAAGCAGTCGCAGAAATGCAGCCAGACTCTTTTGAAGAAGTCACCTGTTTTACTCTAGACAGCTTGATTGAGCAGGAAAACTTGAGTCGAGTAGATTTCCTCAAAATAGATGTTGAAGGGCACGAACTGTCAGTATTGACAGGCAGCGACAGAATCTTATCTGAATTTGCTCCCGTCATTATGTATGAAAATATCGCTGCCGGAAGTAAAGACAGCAATTTACCTGTTGCTGACTACCTTAGAGGGAAAGGATATAGATTATTCCGCTATCAACCTTACTTGCAAAACCTAATTCCTGTAAACTCCGCCGAGGAGTTGCACGGAAACATGAATATCATCGCTTTACCTCCCAATCAAAGTTACCTAGTAACTCAAGAATAATCAGTTTTGGAAAAAGAAGAGGATACTTTGATTATGACATTTTTTATTGAAAGCTTAAAGAGAAGTGGTCATTTAGAACACATTCACATGACAGTTTGTAATGTTGGCTGTCGTAAATTAACAAGCCAAGATGACTATGGCAGTCAGGGATGGAATATTTTTGCACCTCGGCTGACTATCTACGGTTTTGATGCAGATGCAGATGCTTGCGAAGCCGCCAATGCTGACCTTGAAGCACGACAAGTCAATTGGACTGAAAAACATATTCCTCTAGCCTTAGCAAAGTCTGTAGGTGAATCTACACTTTATGTCACACAACATCCCATGTGCAGTTCGCTTTATCCACCGAATGAACCTTACTTGGAGCGTTTTTCAGGACTACCCGAACTGGTGAACTTAGATTTTTGTATAGAACTTGAAACCACCACTTTAGATGAGTTCTGCCAGCAGGAAGGAATTGATGAAATAGATTTTATACAAATTGATGTTCAAGGTGCTGAAGTTTTGGTGTTAGAAGGTGCAGTAGAAATTTTAAAACAAAGTATTCTAGCTGTTCAAGTTGAAGTCTCGTTTTCAAATTTATACTTAAATCAACCTTTGTTTGCAGATGTAGATATCTATCTCAGGAACCAAGGTTTTACACTATTTGACTTAACAGGCGCTCGCCGTTGCCGCAGTCATTCCCCTATTGGTTCAACACTACGCGGCGGACAATTACTGTGGGGAGATGCGTTTTACTTCCGCGATTTAATTGGAAAAGAAATCGATCAAAATATGACAACACCTGAGAATATTCTTAAATTGGCTTGCATTGCCGATATTATGAATTTCCCGGACTACGCTTTAGAATTATTGGAGTATCTGACTTTGCAACATGGCAATAACCCCCAATATAACTTGGCAAACAATATCATTGAGGGCCTAGCTCAATTTCCCGAGCTAGTTAAGCAGGGACTAGGTTCCCTGCCTATCGTTGCCAGAATTCGGGATTATATTAGTGATTGTGATATTGACTCGTTTGAGAGTATAGCTTAATAACGCTAACTTTGGAGAGAAATTTGCCACATCTGCTCGTATGCTTTTTCCATCTCTCGCGTAAACTGCTGGGCATTCCAAAGCGGAGAAGTTTGCCTTGACTGCCGCAGTTTCCACGAAATTTGTTGCCGCAAAGCAGCATCTTTTCCTAAGCGAATTCCCCATTCCACATATTCTTCATCAGTCCAAGCAATTCCCTCTGTTACCCCTGCATTCATCATCATAGTATAGCTGTTGCGCGCCGCAAATTGCTGCCCGACTCGCGTCACCAGGGGAATGCACATCCAAAGAGTCTCTAGAGTGGTTGTGGCTCCATTGTAAGGATAAGTATCCAGAACTACATCCGCAATACCTAAGTTAGCTCGGTGAACTTCTTCTGAAGTAACTGTTGGCAAAAATCGCAGGCGCTCGCCCTCCAAACCCTCTTCTTCCGCTAGCTGGTTAAACAACTGTTTAATGGATTTTTCGTCAGCCCCCCCTTTAATTAAAAAATAACTATTTGGCACTTCCTTCAAAATTTTCATCTGTAGTCGCGCTGTGTCCTGATGGCGCTTGTAACCGCTCTGACTGCTGAGATACACAATAGCATCGTTAGGAATCTTCAACCGATCGCGACGTAATGTTGGCACTCCAACTTCAAAACCATCCACAGCTATGTAAGTCTGGGGCAAGCGCCAGATTTTTTCACTGTAATAATCCTGTGCTGATTCCGGCAGCACGTATGGATCGGCAATATAATAGTCAATTGCAGGCACTCCTGACGCATCCCAACCCAACCAAGTGACTTGAACGGGCGCGGGTTTCATCGCCATCACTTCACAGTTAATGTCTAGAGTAATGCTGTCGAGATCGATCAGAATATCAATCTCATCTTTATCAATTTGCTCGGCAACGTTGGTACTGACAATCCCGCACCGATAGGCTTTATCAACGTGATTGACATACCATTCTTGTAAAAAGTGATCGGTATTAACATAATTGAGAAAATAGGCATGAATTTGAAAGCGATCGCGATCGTGGTGCTCAAACAGCCATCGGGCTAGCCAGCCCACAGAATGCCTTCTCAGGCAGTGGGACAAATAGCCAATCTTCAGTGGCTTAGCAGAAATGCCCCGGCTTTTTCGAGCTAACTGTCGCTGTCGGTACCCCTCTATCTGCTCCTTGTTGTTGTTTTGAACGTTGAGTTGGCATAGCTGAGCCAATTGGTTGCTAATTTTTCTAGCATTTCTTGGCTCGTCCTCAAAGTATGGGTAAAAAAAGCTAGTAACAAATAAGTCGTCAACAGTCGATAAGTTAAGCGATGTCGGCTGCTCTGCTATCAGCAACTCCTGATCTGACTTGAGCCGCTTGAGTACCGAACAAGCTTCTTCCCAGTATCCGCCTGCACTCATCAACCCCCGCAAAATCAGGTGATTTGCATAAACTTTAGCCGGTAACTCTTGTATTAATGAATAGAAAAGCTTAGCTGTCTTTATCCCCCGATCGTATTCACCGGCATTCTGATAAAAACAAGCCAAGTGGCGAACCATCTCTGGATGCTCTGAATCTAAACGCAAAACCAGTTCAGCCAAGCGTATTGCAACTCTAGTTATTCTTAATATATAGCCTAGCTCGCAAGCAGTTTCTAGTAGAATTCCGATATAAACTTGAGGTTCGCGGACGTGAGCGAGACAAGCTTCTGCAAACTCCAGCGTTGACGGATGCGAGGGTTCGCGAGCCAAAACACTTTGCAATACTTGCATCAACAGAGCTGCGTCAACCTCAATTGCAGGCTCTACCTGTAGCAACTCGATTAAGCCAACAGAAGTCAGTTCGTCTCCTGTAAAAGTCTCAAGCCGGATGAAAAGCTCAATCAAACGCAACAAGTTGTTAACATCCGCCGGATTAATTTCCCTGATATGATGCCGAATTGCCCAAGCAACAGAGTAGTCTGACAAAACCTCCCGACGCTCTGCTTCCATTTGCAGCACATCTAACAGTTGAGCAGTCCATTCCTCAACTTGTTCCGGTTCCCCCTCGGCCATGCCCAGCAGCCAAGTCGTTTGGGCTTCCATCTCTTGCCCCTGCAACAGCAACATCAACCCCAAGTGCCAGTAGTGGGACTTAGTTTCCGGCTCCGCTGCAATTGCCTGCTCGTAGAGGTTTGCCGCCTGAGTGCAATCTCCTTGGATTAGATATTGACGGGCTTGTTGCTGCCAATCAGCTAGAACAGTCGATGAAATGTTTTCTAAAGAGATTGTCATAGTAATAGTTATTGAAGCTTTCCAGTTTTTATAAACCTCCTGAATAGCAATGGGTAGTGTAAACAACACTACCCACTTTCTTAAAAGATTCAGGTGAGGCTTGCAGGAACAATCCCTGCTTTGATGGCTTTCCTACTTTGACACTACGGTATAGGTAGTGTTGTTGCAAGCTAAGCTAGTACCACCAGTAGCAGGCGTAACTGTCAAATCCGGTCCCGGAGCAGCTACACCCGCCCCAGTACTCTCGCACAATACTGCCGTGCTGCTTTTGTCTGCTGCGCCTGTCGCTTGAATTAGGGCTACTGATCCTATATACGATTTGAGCGCTGTGCTTAGACCTAACGCGACATTTCCCACCTGGGTAGTGGTTGAGTCAATACCTGCTGGTATAACAGTGTATTTATAGTTCTCAGTCTGAGTTCTAATGCCAAGCCCCAGAACCTCCACGTTTGAGCCAAATTTACCTTGCTCAGCAAAGGACGCTTGCTGGGCACGGTTCATAGAACCAGCGTACTGCTTAGCTTCTGATTGCTTGGCTTTGTTAGCTTGGTTCAGGAAGGAAGGCAAAGCAATAGCAGACAGAATACCGATAATGATGATAACGACCAGCAGTTCAATCAGGGTAAAACCCTTATCCTGTCTTTTTTGATTGAGGTGTTGCAGGAATCTGGCTTTAAATTCAGTTTTCATTGGTTGTTTCTCCTAGAGGGGTGGGATGCTTGATTTCTAACTCTTGTATGTAACTTACCCAGTTACCAGCCCTTTAATATCACCCCAAACTATTTTTTTTTTCAACTCCTGGCTTTAATGCTCCAAAAGCACGTACAGAAAGACTTCGAGGCTAATCAAGAGTTCCTTGATTTCATTGAAGGCTCTCTCCTGATTCACAGGTTCCAGGGTTACAAGGTCTAGGGGTCTGATGTTGAGCCAGCGCTCCGCTAACGATATCACAGGCTGCGCGCCCTCCCACAGAGGCAGCAAGCAAGCTGCCACACTGCTCTCTATTAAAATCGGCACTAAGGTTGGCGAAGTGACATAACGGCTAATCTCGAAGGAACTCTGGTTAGTGATAGATTTAATCAAATCTTCTTTTAACTGGGGAGTTCTGAGCTGAGGATGCAGATGCACCTTTGCAGCCTGCCAGTCAGCCACAGTCCATCCTGAAACTGGTACAAACGACTGAGCTTGGTTGGGAAGACCGCACCAAAAGTCTATCAAACGATGAACTGGATGTAAAAGTTCAAACAGGTGCAGCCGTTGTTCCACTGGAATGTCTGGCAAGCTCATTGCCAGAAATGCAGGTATGTTATTTGGCTCCTTGAACAAATCGGTCAAGTCCCACAACCGCCAACTCACCATGCTAATAAATTCTAAATCAGCATCTCTTAATGCTGAAAACACTTCAGGTACAGTATAGCCTTGATCTCCCAGCAGCAAATAGTTAGCCAGCATCCATTCTTCGTTTTTTTCGGCTGGAGAACTCCATGTTCTTGACTTAATAGCCACGTCATCTTTTAGGTCTTCTATAATTTCTTTAGCTAGCTCTATCTCCATCTCCCTAGGATTATCATCCATCAATCCCATGATTTTGAATACTTTTTGAACTGCAAAGTAAGAACTTCGCTGGAGGGAGCTGTGGAGGTTGGTGCGAATAATTCCATCCGGTTTCAAAACAGATTTCATGGCTTGCAATCCGACAACTGCGTCTGGCAAGAGATAAAGCACCTCGTCATTATTGATATAATCAAACTGCTGGTTTAAGCTAGGCAGTTCTTCAATTGACAGAGCATGAAACTCAATATTCTCAAAGCCGTGATATTGCAAGCGTTCTCGGGCCAGCTTAACAGACTCTTCGGATAAATCGATGCCAACAATTTTGGCTCCCGGATTTGCTTCTGCCAAAATTAACGATTTGTACCCGCTGCCGCAGCCGGCATCTAAAATAACTTTTCCTTCGGTTTCTATGACTTTCTGATTTCTTATATAGTAAGCTGTTACCAAATTATGGAGATAGAGAGTCTGATAGTTATTCTTAGGAGATGTCTCTAGGGGAATTCTAGGATAAGGGGCATTGTCAAATTGTTGACGAATTTTATCTATTAACTCTGGTTCTTGGGTATCCATTATGAATCGCTCCTGATGCTGCTAAATTGTGCTGTGGTACTCCCTATTCTAAGATGTAAAGGTATCTCACCCGCGCCACGGCTGGAAAAAGCGATCGCCCCCACCTCACGTCCCAACTGCAAGCCCAGCCGCAACACATACTTGCAATAATAGTCGGAAAACCAGATTATACAACCAACTAACATCTCCATGAACACCAACATCAGCCCCATCCTCAAAGTATTCACCCTTTCCGCCGCACTTTCCCTGGCCATCAAATATGCAGGGCCTAGCTTATCCATCCCCTCTACCGACCTCAACGCCCTAATCGCCGTCTTTACCCCCAGTATCATCCTAGCTGCGATCCTCGGCTGGCGATCGCTCAACATACTAAAATCAAGCTGAGCCTGAAAAATGCCCTAGCCCTAACCAGAAATCCCTCTCCTAAACTCCCTCATCGCTTCCACACTCGAAGCCATCAGCAAGCAGCGACACAATAAGTTAATATCTAAATCTGGCAAAACCACACTTGAAGAAATTTTTTCATAACCCTCAGAACCCAAGCGATACATAGCCAATACACCATCCTCCCAGAACCAGACTTCAGCAACTCCTAGTGCTCGATAGCGCGGCAATTTTTTGACAGTACCGCTAGTGAAGACTACTTCGATACATAAATCTGGGGGAGAATTTGAGGTTATGCGTCTCCCAATAAAATAAGATTCATCAGCTTGTGCAGATACTACCCCTTCCTTTTCTTGGGTAAAGCTTCCCGTAGCTGCAAACTCAATTTCATTTTCGGCACAATAGATAGACAGCAGCGTACAAATTGTCCGACTGAAAAATTCGTGTTCTGGGGAAACTGCCAAGATTTCTACCTCTCCTCTGTAATAAAACAACCTCGTCCCAGGGGAGTCGGAAAACCCCTGTTCAATTAGCTTGAACTGTTCCCAGCTAATCCCGGACTGAATGAACCGTTGGTCTAGTGGCTGTAAAAGTGTCTGTGTCATCATGAGAACCTCAATCAAGTTCTGGGTTTAAAACAACATTCATCGCCTCTTTCCTGTTAAAAACTCTAAGGCGCGATCGCAGCCGCAACACATACTTGCAATAATAGTCTGAAAACTGATCGCCCAACCCACTACCACCTCCATGAACACCAACATCAGCCCCATCCTCAAAGTATTCACCCTTTCCGCCGCCCTTTCCCTGGCCATCAAGTACGCAGGGCCTAGCTTATCCATCCCCTCTACCGACCTCAACGCCCTAATCGCCGTCTTTACGCCCAGTATCATCTTAGCTGCCATCCTCGGCTGGCGATCGCGCCAACAGCAGCAGTAGAGACACAATCAAAAAGTGCGATCGATCTACACTAGGTCTAAAGACTGTGTTTTTGCCCAAATCTTAATTCCCCGTACAGCTTATCAAAACCCAACTTGAGGCACTCACCATGATTCAAACCATACCTGAATTAGTAACATTCGATGAATTCATTGACTGGTATCCTGAGAACTCAGAATATGACTACGAACTGCACAATGGAGAAATTGTTGAAATGCCAAAAGCAACAGGCAAACATTCTAAAGTGGCCGGTTTTACCAGTGGCTGGTTATTTCTCGAAATAGAACGCTTAAACCTACCCTACTTCATCCCCAAAGAATGCGTCATCAAACCCATGCGCGAGGAATCGGGATATGAACCAGATATTATTGTACTTAACGAACAAACCATTGGAAACGAGCCACGATGGGAAAAATCATCAATTATCACAATGGGTTCATCAGTCCCCCTAATCGTCGAGGTAACTAGCACTAATTGGGGGGATGATTATGCCCTAAAGCTTGAGGCCTATGAGTCAATGGGTATTCAAGAATATTGGATTATAGACTATCTAGGATTGGGTGGCAGACGGTTTATTGGCAACCCCAAACAACCCACTTTTTCGATTTACCAACTAATTGACGGGGAATACCAAGTCAAACTGTTCAGAGGTGGCGAGGGTATTGAGTCCCCAACTTTCCCAGAATTGAAGCTGACAGCGCAGCAGGTGTTCGCAAAAGGGAATTGAGGAGGCTGCTTATACTGATGTCCGAGTAGGGGTATCTGATTAAAGATGCGATCGCGCCCATCTGCTGTATCTTGTATAAAGGCGATTCATCGCTTCTGGGCTGCTGAGCAATTAGCCAGCAGTAATTCCCCATACCCTATTCCTCAATCTAAAATCTAAAATCTAAAATCTAAAATCTAATGAAGCTAGGACAGTGGATGGGCTTATTAGCCCTCATCGCATCTTGTTACATTCTGTGGCAAATCAGGCAGGCCCTACTGCTGCTGTTTGCCGCCGTAGTCTTAGCCACAGCCTTAAACAGACTAGCACGCTACTTGCAAAAATTCGGACTCAAAAGATCGATCGCCGTACTCTTATCAGTTAGTTTCCTAGTCCTCATATTCGTAGGATTATTCCTGATCATTGTACCACCATTTGCCCAACAGTTTCAACAACTTACCCAAAGAGCCCCTCAAGGAATAGCAAAATTAAATGAGTGGATCGATCAGATTGAAGCTCGCTTTTCTGGACAAATGGGTCAGCGACTGCCGAATCTTGATATTAACGACATTATCCAACAACTGCAACCCCTATTCAATCAACTCGTCGGCGGTGCAGGAGCCTTTGTCGGCAACACATTAGGCGTTATACTCAGCTTTTTGCTAGTCATAGTTTTGACATTGATGACATTAGCAGAACCTTTATCTTACCGCAAAGCATTTATCCAACTATTTCCCTCTTTTTATCGGCGGCGAATCGAGGGGATCTTAGATGAATGCGAAATAGCCCTCGGTCGATGGGTAATCGGTGCTTTAATTAGCATGAGCGTCATCACTTTCCTGAGTTTAATTGGTTTGTCAGTATTGCAAGTTCCCCTAGCTTTAGCCCACGGTGTTTTAGCTGGTTTGCTGAACTTAATACCCAATATCGGACCAGGTTTGAGCGTCATTCCCCCAGTGACGATCGCACTTCTAGACTCTCCCTTAAAAGCCGGTTTTGTACTCATCCTCTACTTTCTAATTCAACAATTTGAAAGCAACCTTCTCACCCCTTACGTTATGGCGCAGCAAGTATCGCTACTGCCGGCTGTTACCTTAATAGCTCAAGTATTCTTCGCCACCTTCTTTGGATTTTTAGGCTTATTGCTAGCCCTCCCCCTCACCGTTGTAGCTCAAGTTTGGATTAGGGAAGCCCTAATTAAAGATATTCTAAACCAGTGGAGTGCTAGCCCTAAAACCTTAGCAGCAATCGATTCGGCTATCCATGAAGAATATGAATCTATAGAAGTCGCCGAAAGCCGACCCGAAAAGTTGCCAAAACACAAACCCGACATCCCAGAGAATGTAGAAAATGACACTACTGAAAATCAATAGTTAAGGTTTGTAATGACTTCAGTTCTTATTCATTCCCAGTTAGAGGACAGAAGTATTCACTACAAACTTAGGAAATTTGTGGTAGGAACACCCTCAACTAACTATCTTCAAGCCTCGCATTTTCTACCGTATCTCTGTCGGCGCTAAAAATCTGTTTAACCGTCAAATTCACCTGCCCAAATGTGGGTGACACAACCCTATCACTCCCCCGAAACTGACTGACTTGATACTCACCGTCAACCAAATGGTAAACAAAAAAAGTAGGTTGTTTCGGATTGCCAATATAGCGTCTGCCACCAAGTCCCAAATAGTCCGCAATCCAGTATTCAGAAATGCCCAAAGCTTCGTAGTCAACAAATTTGTAGCCGTAATCATCCCGCCAATTGGTACTGACAACTTCGACAATTAGCCGGACAGAACTACCCATTGTAATGATAGATTCCTTTTTCCATCTCGGTTCGCTGGGGAGCATCTCATATTTGTAAAAACACTTATTATGGCTCCTTCCTTCTTCCTCCTTCCTTCTTCCTCCTTCCTTCTTCCTTCTTCTTCTTTCCTCCTGACTCCTGACTCCTGACTCCTGGCTCCAATTTCTAGCGGAGGGCTGCATAAGTGAGATGCTCCCGGTTCGCTGTCCGTCCCTTGCCTGTCTAAAACGATCGCATCCGGTTCGTAACCAGATAGCTCATTATCAGCTTAGACAACGCATTCTTTGGGAACGAAGTAGGGCAACCCTAGCCTCTCGATTTCAATCCCTAGCTTCAGGCACAGGAAGCCGGCTACTTCTGAAGGTTCTCCGGTTGCTTTAGGCATCTCAACAATAGTTCCATTGTGCAGTTCGTAACGGTTTACCTAATTTTCAGGATACCAGTCAATACATTCATCGAAGGTGACAGGTTTTAATATCGCTTGAGTCATGGCGATCGCCCTTTATTTGATTTATGATATTGTTATTGTATCCGTTAGAATTTACATCTTGCCTCATTATCAAGAACAGGCAAGATGCCTGTTCCACAAAGAGTGAATTTTCTTGTGGAACAGGCATCTTGCCTGTTCATAAAAGGCTTATTGAGAATGGTGCAACATCTCAGTTATAATATATTGCTTTTATCTCAAACAACCAGCTCGATCCACAATCCATCAATCTAAAATCAATCCAAAATCCAAATCACTCCAAAATCAATCAATTCAAAATCTAAAATCCAAAATCTAAAATCTAAAATATATGAGATCGATCGACGAAATCAACGATAAAATCAGCCAGGGCAAAGCCACAGTCTGGACAATCGAAGAACTCAAAACAAGAGTTCAAGAAACCAGCATTACCCAAGCAGCCAAAGAAGTCGATGTGATTACCACCGGCACCTTCGAGCCGATGGAATCCTCCGGTGCAATCATCAACCTCGGCCATACCGATCCGCCGATAAAAATCCGCCAGTGCTGGCTAGACGGCGTTTTAGCCTACTCCGGCTTCGGGGCAGTAGACCTGTACCTGGGAGCCACCCAAGTAGCCGAAGACGGCGAAGAATCCCGCGAACGGGGCGGCGGACACGTCATCGAAGACTTAATAGCCGGCAAACCCGTGCAGTTGCGAGCCTTGGGACAAGTAACAGACTGCTACCCCCGCGCCTCATTTGAAACCACGATTACCCGCGATACAATCAACCAGTTTTATTTATTCAATCCCCGCAACGCATATCAAAACTTTATTGTTGGCGTCAATGGAGGCGATCGCCCGCTGTTCACCTACCTCGGCCCCCTGCAACCAAACCTCGGCAACGCCGTCTACTCGAACCTTGGAGCCATGTCTCCCCTGCTCAACGACCCCGACCTCGAAATCATCGGCATCGGCACCCGCATCTTCCTAGGAGGCGCCACCGGTTACATCACCTGGGAAGGAACCCAGCACTTCCCGCTGCAAAAACGCCAGCCCAACCGCACCCCCATCGGCCCGGCCGCCACCCTCGCACTCATCGGCGACGCGAAACAGATGAACTCGAAATGGGTGCGCGGCTGCTACTTCAAAAACTACGGCCCATCCCTGATGCTGGGAGTCGGCATCCCCTTTCCCGTCTTAAACGAAACAGTTGTCGCCCACTGTGCAGTATCAGACAAAAAAATAGTAGCGCCGGTGGTAGATTTCTCTATCCCCCGGCGCGTTCGTCCCACCTTCGGTTTAGTTAGTTACGCTCAATTAAAGACTGGCCGCATCCTGATCGAGGGCAAACCAGTACGGGCGGCCCCTCTTGCGAGTATGTTTCTCTCCCGGCAAGTAGCATGGGAATTGAAGCAGCAAATTGAAGCGGGTCAATTTACCCTCACGGCCCCAGTTGCTCCCTTACCCACCGACAGAGTATTTCTCCCCCAAGATTTGTGGGGCGCACAAGTCCGGCTCGAATAAAGGATTTTAGATTATTTGTGGACGCACCAGGTCCCAGAAACCGGGTTTCTTGTCGCCAGCGCGGGCCTGAAAGCTTAGGTTTTTGGTCAAGAAACCCGGTTTCTGCTCCTCGCGAGTGCGTCCAGGATTCTAGATTTTTGATTGAAGAATTCTGGTAAAAAACTGCACACATTGGAAACTGATGCAGTCACCCAAAATCTAAAATCTAAAATCTAAAATCTAAAATTGGTTCATTCCTCGATCGGCTTAGGCTTCTTAACCGGCTTAGGAAGAGGTTCCTTCGGGACAGGCGGTGGTGCCGCTGCTGCGGATTTGATAGTAGGACGCCCTACAGGAGCACCGTCACCGCTGGGCCTAGGAGTAAACGGACGCTTCCCTCCTCCTTTGAAGCCACCGGGTGGCTTGCTGCCAGGGGGGAATTTCCGCTTTTTAATCGGCAGGGCACCAATATTATTAGCCTGCTCAATCATCAGACTCTCAGCTTTCAATTTGACGTGGAAATCCCAAAAAAACCCGATCGCCTTTGTTGCTAAATCTCCCTTAAGTTTCAGTTTAAAAAACTTCATCTTGTCGTCATTCTTGCGGGGAGCTTGCTTGATTTTGACGATGACATACTTTTCTTGGTCTTGGGATTGATAAATCACCTCACCTCTAATCGAAAAATAGCCATCTTCAACATCAGGTTCCGAGGGAGGCAAAGATGCGGTCGATGCTTCGCCGCTAGCCTCAATCTCCGCTGCTTCCTGATTTTCCTCATCAGAGGACAGTTCGGGAGGTTTTTTGAGCGTTTCCGGCTCCCAAACTCCCATAATCTGGGCGTGCAAGTTGCCGTCTTCTTGCCTGGTGCGCGGATAGACCACCCACAAGTGTTGTTGTTCCAGCTCCAGGTGATTTTTGACTAAACTCATAACTCTACCCAGCAAAACTGCGTCGATGGCAGTTCCGTCGGCAGCTATCAGCATACCCCGGGTGAATTGCTCTTCTGATGGCGTGTAGCGGCCCCGCACCAAACCAACAGCTCGGTACTGTCTGGGTTCGCTGGGGGGGGGAATGGGATGTTGGCGCATGACGGAGGGTATGTCCTCAGCGGCCTGACTTTCGTTAGTGGCAGGCTCGGCGTTTGCGGGCGGTGCGACTGCTAGGGCTGGAGTATCGCTGACAGGTGTCGAAGACGCTGCTGGCGCCGGGGGTGCCGGAGCATTGCTGGGCTGGTCTTGTGGCTTTGTTTTGTCCCTGTCGGGGGCAGAACTGTAGCGTGGTCGTTGCAGCTTATCCTTGGACGCTGGGGCGTCTGTTGGCGTTGCCGGTTGATTAGGGTCAACAGGTGCAGCCAACGCCGAAGGCACCGGACTTTCGTCTGGTGTCTCAGGAATGGAATCTGTATCTTTAGGCGGATTGACGGCCAGTTCGCTGGGCTGAGCCTTGCGAGTTGAAGTAGATTTGGACGATTTGGAAGACCGGTTGGGAGAGGGGTTCATAAAAACTCCTTGCAGCGGAGACACATCCCTTAAGGGAAATTAGGAATAAACTGAAGAAACTGCTTTAAACACTACTAGCACCTGACAGGCGGGCTTGCGCCCGGAGGTCTGGTTGTGACCCGTCAACGCCAACTTTCAACGCTATGAGTGCCGATCGGTTCGCTGGCTGCTAAAATCCTTGCGAGCAAGGACTTTGGGAGTTGCTGATCGATCGAGCGCCCATCGCGCTGATCTGGAGTTGCTGGCTAATAGCATTTAGGATATTCAGCTTGCCTATTTTACTTAATCCAATTACCTAACGGCCTGATCCGCCATATTTTCGGTAATTTTTAGCTTGACCAGACTAAATTGGACAGACACCGCAGTCCTTGGGGCTGGGGGTCTGAGTGTCCAAAATTGTTTAGCTAGCATGGAGTTGTGGGTCTGTTACCATATTAGCTGCAAGTAAAAGGCTGCTTTGTCCGTTGGGACTTTGAAGTTAAGAACTTTTATGGTTGCATGGATCTAGTTAAATGGCAGACGCCCCCGGGCGATGCGTTAATTCTTAGAAAATAGTAGATTTTAAGCTGGGATAGTTGAATTATGGAAAAAGCAAATAAGCGTCGTGGGTTGATTACTGTGGTGGTGGTGCTGTCGCTCATCGCTTTTTTGGGATTTTCTCTGGTTCCCATTTTGGACAGTATTCTCAAGGCCAGCCAAGCCCAAAGTACGTCAACTCCAACACCTACTCAGACGGCGCAGTCTGGGGATAAGCAATCAGAGTTGCTGCAAGCTCAGGCTAGGGGATACGAATTGGTTTTGCAGCGGGAACCTGACAATGTAACGGCTTTGCGGGGATTGTTGCAGGTGCGACTGGAGTTGATCGGGCAAGGAGTGGGCGACATTAAGGATGCGATCGCTCCTTTGGAAAAGTTGGCTTCGTTGAATCCTGAGACTACTGAATACGGGATTTTGCTGGCTCAGGCTAAGGAACGCACCGGCGATCGCGAAGGGGCTGCTCAAGCTTACAGGTCAATTTTAGCGTCTAAGCCTGGGGAAATTAAGGCTTTGCAGGGGTTGGTGAATTTGCTGCTGGTGCAGCAGCGGCCGGAAGCTGCGATCGGACTGTTGCAAGATACGCTGAAGGCGGCTCCGGCTGCAAATCTGGCGAAACCGGAAAGTGTTGATGTAACTTCAGTGCAGTTGATTTTGGGACAGGTTTATGCTGTGCAGAGGCGCTACGAGGAGGCGATCGCAATTTACGACGAATCTGCTAAGGCTAATCCCAAAGATTTTCGCCCAACTTTAGGAAAGGCGATCGTGCTGAAGGAACAGGGCAAAACAGATGAAGCAAAAACGCTGTTCGATCGAGCTACTGAGTTAGCTCCTCCTAACTATAAAGACCAAATTAATCAGTTAGCTAGTGGCACTCCTTCGCCTTCTCCTGCGGCTGCGGCTACTCCCAAACCGGCTGCTTCTCCTAGTCCAGAAGGCGCGCTACCAAAACCTTAAGGAAAGTTTTAAGTAAAAGAGTTTTGAGTTGTCAGTGAAAAATTTTTAAGTTAAAAACTTAATAATTTAAACTCAAAACTACTCGCTTTCTTCTTAATTACGCAGGACTTAGGAAAAGAAATCCGGTTTCTACGATTAATCTTGGTTTAACGACGACCGATACATGAATAAACCGGGTTTCTAAGTCCTCGCGCGGAGCGTCCTATGACTGATTACCAATTACTAATTATCAATTAGGTAAGACCTCGGAGGGAATTATGACTACTAGCCTTAACCGCGTTGTTCTACCTCCTGCTTTTCCAGACCACACTCAATTACCAGAGTCAGACGGTACTTTTGTGAAAAATTTTCAGGAGCATCCGCAGAGTTTAATTTTAACTGATTCGATCGGGCAAATTTTGCAGGAGCGGCATCCTGACGGACAATATGCGATCGGTCAAGACTGTGGCATTTACTGGCGAGAAACTGAACCAGCGGAACAAGGTGCAGAAGCTCCTGATTGGTTTTACGTTCCGAATGTACCTCCTAACATTGACGGTCAAATTCGGCGTTCCTACGTGTTGTGGCGGGAACACATAGCACCGTTAATTGCTTTAGAATTTGCCAGCGGGAACGGCGATGAAGAGCGAGAGCGCACTCCTTTATCTCGCACTGATGAAGGGGTAATAACCAAACCGGGCAAGTTTTGGGTGTACGAACAGGTGATGCGAATTCCCTATTACGGCATCTATGAAATTAACAGCGGTCGATTAGAAGTTTATCGGTTGATGGAGGGGTATTATCAACTGTTAGAACTCAATCAACGCGGTCATTTTCCCATTGCATCTTTAGGCATAGAATTGGGACTTTGGCAAGGCAGTTATCAAAATCAAACCATGCTTTGGCTGCGCTGGTGGGACGAGGAAGGTAATTTGCTGTTAATTGGCGATGAAAGGGCTCAATTAGAGAGATTGCGAGGGGAGCAACAGCGGGAAAGAGCCGAACAAGAAAGGTTGCGAGCCGAGAGTGCAGAACAGGCACGACAAGCTGAATTTCAGGCAAGAAGGGATGCAATTCCCCGGTTGTTGGGAATGGGTTTGAGTGCCGAACAAGTGGCGGAGGCGTTAAGTTTATCCGTGGAGGAAGTGACGGAGAATGCTGGAGAGTGAGATAGTGAGAGAGAATTGGGGAAAAGGGCGATCGGTCTTGAACTGGTGAAGATGCGATCGCTCTTACCAACTGCATTAAACTAAACAAAATACAAAAAAGTTATCTATGAACTTCCTGAAGATGAATTATCCAAAATATCTAATAAACTAAGCTGTACATTTTCGCTGTGAGACGATTTTTTATTTTCCATTTCTTTACCAAAGTATCTGTCTCGCAGTTCTGTATGCCGTGCTAGGAAACGTTCTAATTCTAGCCGAGACCACCAATCTATCTCAATACCTCTGTTACGAGCAACACCTTCTAGCTTGTCATAAAGTGTACTATCAATAACACCGCTGGTCATCACACAGAATCCACCCGCTCCATATTGATCTACTGGATCGGCAACTTGAACCTTGCTTCCCGCCAGCGAACTACCATCTCTAATCAGCTTACACTGTACAATCCATTTTACAGGCGGTTGACCCGCGCGCCCTGTTGTGTGAAATACTATATCTCTACCACCATCGCGGGAGCGAGATTTTCCCATTTTTAAGATTTTACTGGGCTGATGGCGGTAATTAACAACATCATAACAAAGCTCCTCAAACTGATTGTCATCAAGTTTATCCCAGGGACAGGCGATATCGGTAGTTCGTCCAATGAGTGTCCTTAGACTCTCAGATAGCTTGGAAATTGATTCAAGATATTTTTCTCCATCTTCTGGCTTAATTTTTTTTAGTGTTTTGGGAAATAATACATACTGGGCTATCCGATCTTGTACTATCAAGACATCGCCTTCTATAGATAGTAAAATTTTTTGAATTTGGGTGCGATTTTCTTGATTAATATAGGAATTTAGTAAAAACGGTATAGTTGTTATATCTATACCTAGCTGGATAATCTTTGCGCGCATATTCTCTCTAATTTTGTCGCACTCCGGACTTTCAAACCACATATATTCTGCACATTTCTGAGCTTGATATACGTCTGACTCTGGAAAAATTATCAAATTTTTATTTTGAAAAGCTATGGGTGGGCAATTCAATAATGACAAATACTCTGCTGCTTCTAAATCGGGAACTTCATTTTTGAAACCACCATATCGCTTCAGCAATTCTTTTATATCTACACCTAGCGGAACAATCCAAGATTTTTGAGAAACATAAAAGTCGTAACCTATCTCATTACTAAGAAAAGAGCGCCAAAAATAATGAATTTGTTCAGGATATTTACTGTGTAATTCCCTAAAATATTCTTCTTCATTGTTACAATTATCCGCTGATTCTTGTTGTCCCTCAACACAATTTCCTAGATAAAAATCGGCAATCTCAGGAAATTTTAGTATCCGGCTTTCCAAATTATGACGAAAGTCAAGGTACTCATTCTCTAAATCATCTAATAAATCATGATAGTCATCGTCTGAATCTAAGTCACAGAAAGGAAACAGCCACGCAAGTTGCTTGGCTAATCCAGGTATATTGTTTGGTTGAAAGCTAAAATAAATTGGCTCTCTATAGCTGAGAATTTCTTTAACATAAATATTTTCACAAAACTCTGCTATCTTTTCCCCTATGAATAAAGCACCGCAAAAAACTTCTGCTTGATCTAATGATGAGTATAAATACCCTTCTTCACCGGGAATTTCCAAGATAATGTCTTGTTTAGCGTTTTCAAGAATATGACATAAATCATCGCAAGAGCATTGGCGAATTTGGGAGGGATTCAGTGTTATGCTAATTTCTTGGCTCATTTATTTAGCCCCATAATTAGGAAACTAGATTCGTGGATTTTTAAATAGCAAGTTATCTCACTCATTGAAGAGTAAGATAACTACCCTAGCACATTAGCTTAATACTTTCGTTCCTGTGGCTCAAACATCGTAATCGCCACCGGCATATAAGCCAAATCAATCCCCGCAGGCGAATAATACGCCATTGTATGCTTCAAGAAATTGCTGTCATCGCGCTCAGTAAAATCTTCCCGCGAATGAGCTCCCCGACTTTCCTGCCGGTTCAAAGCAGAAGTTAAAATCATTTTCCCGACAATTATCAAACTCCGCAACTCCAAAGCTTCCACAATTTCCGTATTCCACAACTTGCCTTTATCGTCTAAGTAAACCTCCTCATATTGTCGCTCTAAATCCTCCAATTTTTTTAAACCTTCCTGCATCAATTCGGCGCTACGAAATACGCCACAATACTCAGTCATAGTATCTTGATAATGCTGCCGGATTTGATTGATGCGGTATTTTCCGGGACGTTCTAAAAGTGCCTGAATTTGCTCTTTTGCTTCCGTAATATAACGCTGTTCGTCTACTGTAGGTAACTTGCGATTTTGTACGAATTGTGCTATGGTTGCGCCAGTAACTTTGCCGTAAACGACGCATTCCAACAGCGAATTGCTGCCTAAACGGTTGGCGCCGTGAACTGACACGCAAGCTGCTTCGCCGGCTGCAAAGAAACCGTCTACCAAACTGTCAGGACTGCTGCGAACTTGCCCGCTAACATTAGTAGGAATTCCCCCCATTGAATAGTGAACGGTAGGGCGCACGGGCATCGGCTGATTTACGGCATCAATTCCTAACAAACGGTGGGCTTCTTCCCAAGCAAAAGGAATTTTGCTCATGATTTTTTCGCGTCCCATGTGCCGCAAATCGAGGTAGATAAAGGGGCCGCCTGCACTACCATCAACATTAATTCCTCGGCCGGCGCGAATTTCTATGGAAATTGACCGCGAGGTGATATCTCTGGGCGCTAATTCCATGCGCGACGGCGCATAATTCGCCATAAATCGATCGCCCTCTGAATTAATCAAATAAGCGCCTTCGCCCCGCACAGCCTCCGAAATCAACACTCCCACGGGATACAAACCCGTCGGGTGAAACTGCACGAATTCCATATCTTCCAGCGGCAATCCAGCTAAAGCCGTCATCGCCAAACCGTCTCCCGTCGAGGCGTAATCGTTCGACGTGGTATTGTAAACTCGACCGTAACCCCCCGTAGCAAACATCACCGCCTTAGCACGGACAACCTCAATTTGACCGTCTAGAAGGCGGTACATAACTACCCCCTTGGCTTGGCCTTCTTCCAAAATCAGGCGCGTGACATACCACTCCTGATAGATGTGAACTCCGCAGCGGCGCAGATTGTTGACTAATTCGTGGAGGATGGCGTGACCGGTTTTGTCGGCGGCGTAACAGGTGCGGCGGTGGGAATGTCCGCCAAAAGCGCGCTGGGCAATTCGGCCGTCTGGGAGGCGGGAGAAGAGGACTCCCATGTGTTCTAAATCTATGACTACACCGGGTGCTTCGCGGGTGAGGATTTCTACCGCGTCTTGGTCGGCTAAATAGTCTGAACCTTTTACTGTGTCGAAGGCGTGGGCTTTCCAACTGTCTTCGGGATCGACATTTTGGAGGCTGGAGGCCATGCCACCTTGGGCTGCGACGGAGTGCGATCGAATCGGGTGAGTTTTGGCGACGACAGCTACCTTTAAACTGGGGTCAGTCCGAGCAATTTCTACTGCGGCGCGGCAACCTGCTAAACCGCCGCCTACAATGATTACGTCGTGTTCTAGCATCTTTTTGAATTATTTTGAGTGTTCTGCTCAACTTATCGTGACGCAAAAAAAAACTTCCCACCAAAAGAGCAGGAAGTTTTTTAACTTTTGATTTGAATGGGAAATCAAAAGTTAAAATTTCACATTGGACTAGCCGGCGCTTTCGACAGGCTGCTGATTGGACTGATTTCCCGTTGCAGAAGGTTGAGTTTCCGTACCGGGTTCTACAGCAAGCACTTCAATGTTATTTAGCAGAGTTGTAACGAAAGCAAACAGCAAGAAGGGCAGAGACAGCACTAAAATCAAGCCGACAGTAGCCAAGGCGAAGATTTGGCGGGCGCTACTCCACAAGGCGAGTGCCGACGCTAGACTTAGGAAGATGACTATCAGCCAAACAATGATTTGACCGTAAATGTCGCCAAAGGTGAGCGTACATCTAAGGCGATAGTTTTGGATGTTATTCATTTGATGCCTCGCGAGATTGCTATTACGACTTGTCCAAAAATACTTTGACAGTGCGTCAATGCCCACTGTAAATTTCTAAGTTTAGCTGCCGCAACTTGCTTTTGGGGTTGTTGTAAACATTCTTTAATAACTTGCCACAACACTTGGTATATTTTTGCTTCAGACTGGGAAATTCTGCCCAAACAGTTGGCTGACGCCCTCCAACGCCTAGAAACCGGGTTTTTTACTGTTTTTGGCAGGCTGACTGGAAGTAAACGTGCGAAAAAACCAAGGTGATGGCCGCCCGTGCGTCCAGGATTAGGAAACCAAGGCATAAGGGGAAAGTCTACTTTTTGGCTGAACCCTGACTTGGTAAAGAAATGTTAAGCTGCGTGGGAATGGAATCAACCTTTATAGCGTCGCACCTGTCTTTCGCCCATGTCTTCAGAGAGCAAATTGCTGATTTCGCGCTGTTTCCTGGCTGGTTTAGGAACGCAGATGTTTATGTACCGCGAAGACCGGATTCCCCAAGAGAGTCCGGTGCTGGTGGTGAGCAATCACCGCAGTTTCTTAGATCCTGTGCTGCTGACGGCGGCTTTGGGTCGATCAATCCGCTTTGCTTGTCATCATTACATGGGTCAAGTTCCGGTGATGAGGGAAGTGGTCACGACTTTCGGCGCTTTCCCCTTGGAAGCACCGGAACACCGACAGCATCATTTTTTCTCTCAAGCGACAGCGCTGCTGCAAGGCGGGGAGATGGTGGGGGTGTTTCCAGAGGGTGCAGAACCGATGGTCAAGCTGACTGGGCCGAATACTGTGGGGAAGTTTCAGCGGGGATTTGCTCATTTGGCTTTGCGAGCACCGGTGCGGGATTTGGCAGTTTTGCCGGTGGCGATTAGTTCTTTTGAGGAACACTCAGTACGATCGGGTGTACCGCTGAAGTTGTTGAGTTTGTTCGATCCTTCGGAACCGCTGTTCGATCGATCTGGGTGGCATCCTGTGATAATTTATCAGCGAGTTAATGTTTTAATCGGCCAGCCTTACTGGATTACTGTCGAGAGACAGCAGCAATATCGAGGCAAAAAAGCCAAAGCAGTTGTTGCTGAACTCACAAACCACTGTCAGGGAGAAATTGCAGAATTACTCCAACGAGGTTGTTTGTAAGTTTGTTGACTGTTGACTGTTGGCTGTTGACTGTTGACTGTTGACTGTTGGCTGTTGACTGTTGGCTGTTGGCTGTTGACTGTTGACTGTTGACTGTTGACTGTTGACTGTTGACTGTGGGCTGGTGTCAGATTTCCAATCTAAAATCTAAAATCTAAAATCTAAAATCGATTGACTTGAATCATGGCAAATGCTAACAACAAGATTCGTTTCCTAACCCCCAAACCGCCGAAACCCGATCGCCCTTTATTTGTATTTTTGCCCGGTATGGACGGGGGCGGTTTGCTGCTGCGCTCCCAAATTCCTAAATTAGCCAATCATTTCGACATTCGTTGCTTAACTTTACCTGCGGACGATACGCCTAGTTGGGATGTACTGGTTGGGGAAACAATTGCCTTAATTGAAGCCGAAAAGCAAGCCGGAAAGCCGAAGCGGCCGGTTTATCTGTGCGGCGAATCATTTGGGGGGTGTTTAGCGATGAAAGTGATGTTAGAAGCTCCCCAATTGTGCGATCGATTAATCTTAGTCAATCCAGCTTCTTCGTTTCGACAGCAGCCTTGGGTGCAGTGGGGATCGTACCTGACTCAGTGGCTGCCGGCCAACCTTTATCCGCTGTCGGTAATCGGTTTATTGCCGATATTAGCATCATTAGGAAAGATTGGGCGCGACGATCGCCGCGCTTTGCTAGAAGCGATGCAAGCAGTACCGCAAAACACGTCTGTGTGGAGATTGGCGTTAGTGCGATCGTTTAATGTTGACGAAAATCAGTTGCGCGGCATCAAACAGCCGACGCTAGTAATTGCTAGCGGTGCCGATCGGCTGCTGCCTTCTTTAGCAGAAGCGAAGCTTTTAGTCAAAGTAATTCCCAAGGCTCAAATGGTGCTGCTGGCTAACAGCGGTCATGCTTGTTTGTTAGAAACAGATGTTAACCTTTTTGCGATTATGCAAGCTCGCAATTTTTTGACAAAATCCGAAGAAAATCTGTCATTAGTCAATAGTCATTAGTCAGTAGTCAGTAGTCAGTAGTCATTAGCTATGACTTCTCGCTTCTGAGGCAGTGGGGGCAAAATTAGAGATTGGGCGAGGGGTAAAGTTTATATTACAATTAACCCGCCCTGACACTCATTAGTAAGTGCCGGAAGACAAGCCACTAATAACTAATGACTACTGACTACTGACTACTGACTACTGACTACTGACTACTGACTACTGACTACTGACTACTGACTACTGACTAATTAAGATTTAGCCATTTTTGAGCGTTAAGCCGCTGGACGACGCCAAACACCATGAGGTCTAGTGTTACCTTGCGCTCATCTATCAAAAAAGGCTCTAAAGTGCTTGTTTTGGTATTGTTTTCAGCGCAGGAAAATGCTCTTTGACTTTGAATATTTTCTTGAGGAAAATACAGGTTAAATTGGCGCTGACCTTCTTGGAATTTCCCAATTACCTGCCAGCAATCCCCGGCGGAACTCATGCCCGCAACCGGGAGTTTTTGCTTTGCCAAACTCACCTCTAAATCCTTAACGCCCTGCTTAGTCAAAGCAGTTTGCAAAGCGGGCAAATAATCTTGTTGAATAAATTCCGCAAAGGGCTTGTCTTCAACAGCAGGTGCTTTTTCCTTTTTAGCTTTAGCTGGGGGCTTGTCGCCTTCGGCCTTGGCTGCGGGCTTTTTAGCAGCCGGCTGAGGCTTGTCAGTGCTGGGAAAGTCGCTTGTCTCGGCTGTGTCGGAACTCGGGGCGTTCTCGATCGAAGCACTGGGAGTTTCCGATTCGCCAGCGGTAGGATTTTTCGGTTCTTCTGACATTAACGCTTCCTGGTAAAAGTGATTGGGTAAGGAGTTGGGAGTTGAGCAAGCGGGCGATCGACTTTCTTGATGGCACACATTTTATCCAAAACCAACCTGAGAGAATGGCTAGTCAAAAAAATTTGAACTGAAAACACTCTCACAGGGCGATCGCCCGCCAATATCACAACTCCTTTGGTTATTCTAAATCTCAGCGACAGCTCGTTCAATCAAACGGCGGGCGAGAGTTTGAACACCGGTGTGTTCGTAGTAGTTGGTAGTCATGTCGAGGAATGCGCCCACGTAGTCCACCTTGTCTGCTGAAATATCTACAAAATTCTGCAAGTGGCCGAGTACGTTTTGGGGAGTCAAACCTCGATCGCTCACAAAAGAGCTCATCCAGCCGGAAACCGAGTTAAAGCTTTCGCCGATAAAGCCCAACTGGCCTGCGGGAGAGCCCCCTGGAATCATGCCGCCGATCGACTTAAACACCGAATTATCTTGCAAATCGTTCGGGGAGAGCCTCTGAATCCAAGACTGAGTTGCCATGATAAAGTCCGGGCCCAGGGGAATCAAACCATCAAAGCAAACCAAAGCAGCCATCCGCATCAGGGATTCGCCGCCGTAGTCGCCCAAGGAAGCGGCAAAATCGCCGATGCTGTCGCCGGGAAGGCCGTTGATTTGGCAAAAAGCCAGCAACTCAGTGACTAACTTCAGAGAAAGGTCGATCGTTTGAGCTTTTTCCGGCTTGGGAGTGAGATTGCCGAGCATGGACAAAAACGGCACATTTTGGGAGACTTTGTTAGCGAGGGCAGCAGTGCCCAAAGCCTTGTCGGCACTGTCAATAGTTTGGTAGAGCCAGAGAGCGCGCTGGTAGCCCTCAGATTTATCGTTGTAGAGGTAGATGGCCCGCTCGCCAATTTGCTGGATCAAATCTTCGTCTGTTTCGCCAGTAACGGTGCGAATGGTATTTTCAAAGCCCACTAAATTGTTCCACTCGCCGGGAACCACAAAGTCAAGCGCTCGCAGGGCTTTGACAGTCATGTTGTCTTGAGGCAGTGTATCGACTAATTCAAAGACTGTTTTGCTCACAAAAAACTCCTTATGCTGGAACGAAAATCAAAGGTATTACTTTTGGCAGATTGCAAAACTTCACTGTCTCATTGTGGCAGACTTAGTTCTGATAGCGCCAGACTGGAATCGGGCGCGGAGTGTGACAAGAGACATTGCTATTTGACGCGGGCGAGGCCGCCGAGGTTAAATTTTGAGAGCCAAGCTTCGCGATCGCTAGCGGTAAAAGAGGGACTGCGCGATTGAACTTTCACCTGATAGCGATTTGCCACTAAAACAGCGGTACCATTAGCACCCTGATTAATGGCGGGATAGCCGGCAATTTGCTTGGTACTTTGCTTAAATTTTGCACCTGCGTTGGGATTGCCGGCGATGTCGTTAATCGAGAGTACAGCGACATTTTTACCGTCTTTGTTCAACTTAGCTTCAGCAAAACCGGATTTTTCTTGAGCAAAAATGCGATCGAATCCACCGCCAGAAGCCGGGAAGTATTTATTTAACTTACCACCTGCCACTGCCTTCTTGGGCAGGTTTTGATTACTAGCACTTGATTTATCAGCAGTTGTCTGCTGTGCTTTACCAGGTTTTTGGGTGCTTTCCTGCTGAGCTTTGTCCCAGCGTGATGGGGTTTGGGTTTGACCGCAGGCGGTCACTAACAGCAGTACCGAGATCAGGAATGGAGCTAAAATTCTGCGTGCGGGGGAAAATTGCATCGCTGTCTCCTCATTAGTAGGTTTCCATAACAATTGTGGCTCAGAATTTGGCAATTTGTGTTCCCCGATCGGATGATTTGTCTTCTTGGCAAAAAAATCCTCTACCTACAGGCAGAGGATTTTTTTGCAATTACGAGTTTTGAAGGAAGAAAACTGAAAGATTGCTCCACAGATAAATTCTGGGGATGGGGGTAAAGAAACTAAGTTTTCTGATAGCCAGCAATCTCAAAACAATTTTTGCTGATTTTCCCTAGATTTATCTAGAAATTTCAGAGCGATTGTTCCTCAATCATCTTACTTCGGCTTTCCAACTTAGGTCTTACTTGAGGGGTAAGGATCAGGCGTCGCTTTCAATGTAGATAAACAACAAACCCATTACCACCACCGGCATCACCCAGGTAATTAGGGGAATCAAAATCCAAGGCAAGAAAGAGGCAGCGTAGGAACCTGTCATATCAAATTCTCCAAACTAAAGTTAGTGTGTTCCAACAGGGATATGTGGGAGTCGAGTCTAATTGTTGACTAAACCCCGGAAAATGGCATCAACGCCGTTAAAGTTTTCGAGTAAGAAGTAGGCAACAAAGACACCACCCATTCCACCAATGAAGAAACCACCGGTAAACTGGCTCCACCCTTCAGCATTTCTGAGGGCATCAGGGGTCATGGGATTAGCGCTAGGGTAGCTGGTGTTGTCTTGTTTGAAAGAGACTAAACCGTAAGCAGACATACCTAGTGTGCCAAGCAGAACTAAGACGAGGGCTGTATATAATCCTCCGAGATTAGCTGCTTCTGGATAATCCCGCAGGGGTCCGAAGACGATTTCGGGGCCGACGAGGAAATAACCGTGTGCCAAACCAATTTCTAGGCCTCGAATTAGGGGCGAGAGTCCTTTGCGGTAGACGGGCAAGTTCCCAATGAATGCTTTTGTGAAATCAGAAGCACTGATGGGAGTTGCGAGATGACCCGTGAAGGGGTCGCCGTTAAAGGGTTTAATCAGCTCTGCATCTCTGGGATCGGCCATATTCTCTTTTTCCTCGCTGTGCGTAAAAGTTGAGGCGTTCAAGTCATATTTTACGCAGGGACGTGTTTCCTATTTGCATAATTGGCAGCGAGCTTTAGAAAAGTTCACTATTCTTTAGTTTTTGGAAGAATTTTTCTTTTGCCTCTTATACCAGAAAGCGAGTCGATCGGGCGACACTCCCAGGAAATAAGCGATGATTACTATTTGATTAATGGCGGTGGTTTTGATCACCCCAAGCTGCTGCCAGCGACGGGCGGATGTCAGCACTGGCTGGGGTACTATTTCAATGCGGCCTTGTTTTTTCAATCGGCGCACGAATTCAAAGTCTTCCATGAGGGGCAAGTCGGGAAAACCGCCGATTTTGTCAAAGGTAACTGCGTTGAGGAAAATAGCTTGATCGCCGTAGGGCATTTGCAAAAAGTTCGATCGCCAGTTTACCCCTGTTTCTACCAGCCGGAGGCTGAGCCTGCGGGCGTCAATCTTGAGTTCAAAGGCCCCCGCTACTGCCGACGGGTTAGCTAGTACCCGACGCGCGCTATCGTCGTACCCGCGAGGCAAAAGAGTGTCTGCGTGGAGAAACAGCAATATCTCTCCTGTAGCTGCGGCGGCACCTGCATTCATTTGGGTGGCGCGGCCTGGGGCGGTGGAGATAACTCGGACGCCCAAAGATTTTGCTATATCTGTAGTACCGTCACTGCTGCCGCCGTCGGCGACAATGATTTCCACATTTTTGGCCTCAAGGGCGGTGGAGATGACTGAGGCAATTGTAGGTGCTTCGTTTAAGACTGGAATGATAATGGAAATTGTGAGATTGGGATTTTTTGGCGACATACAGAATAAAGCAGCCCGTGAAAGAGAGGGCGGGTTTTGTACAAAGCTGATTTTGCCCATTTCTGACCCGGACTCGCCCCTACATTTTGCCTTAACGTGGTAGGGGGAGTTTTGTAAAAAGCAAAGCTATTAGTTGATCATTTTTTACAGCGGGCGCGCACCTACATTGGGCTTTCATGTGGCAGGGCGGGTTTTGTACAAAGCTGATCTGTTAGTTGCTAATTTAGTTGGTAATTTTTTGCCTTTTCTCGCGCCTGGGACTATTGTCCCAAGCGCTGTCTAACTGCTGCTGAAATTCAGCATTTGGTTAGACAAATACAATTACTATATTATGACGTTCCGGTTTTACAATCAAGCATTTTTATCAAAAAATATATGACAATTTCTAATAATTTAAAAAGCTTAAATAGACTTTAGTTATTTAAACATATTAATATCTAAACCGAGCAGGTCTTCTGGTGTATCAATATCTGCAAGAGTGGGAAGATAAGCAATCTTGAGGTCTAGCTTTTGCGCGATCGCCCGCGTACAAGCAAATACTTCACTTGTTCCCCAGTGAATACCACCGAACAATTCCGGTATCGATCGCCGCAACCCTATCAGATAATAACCTCCGTCTTTTGCCGGGCCCAAAACTAAATCGTGCTGGCTCAGTTCCTCAAAAGCTTGTGCCATGATTTCTGCTTTCAAATCAGGACAATCTGTACCGATTATTGCAGTTTTTTCAACCCCGGAATTAAAAGATTTTTCAAACGCGGCTGTCATTCTTGCGCCCAAATCGCCGTCTATTTGATTTTGACAAATAATATCACTTCCCAACCACTCTTGCATCAGTTGTTGGCTGCCGCCGACTCGGTGAATTTCTACGGATAATCGGCGGGATTTTTCGAGAGAGAGAGCGCAGGCGATCGTCCGTTGGGCCATCAAGCGGTGAAGGTTGGCAGCGCCTGTTTTTCCCAGCACCGGAATAAGTCGAGTTTTGGTTGTTCCCGGTTCAGGATAGCGGGTGAAAACAATCAGTTTTTCTGGCATCATTTATTGTTGATGAGTTTTAAAGGAATGAACCGCAGAGGAAGAGAAAGAGTTAACCACTGCTTCACGAATTGTCGATCGATGTTGGTGGGTTAGGCAATGACTTAATTGAATCGCCGCGCCCAACCCCGCATACAATGTATTTACTGAAAAATAGCCAGCGGTTAGCTCATTTCTAGCATTCGTTGGATGGGCTGCAAAGCTGCTAGTTGAATATTTAGGGGCATGGTAATTTCAGGGGTTTGATTTTTCATAGCTAGATACAATTTTTCCAAGGTATTTAATCTCATGTGCGGGCATTCGTTGCAAGCACAACTATTATTGTTGGGAGGAGCGGGGATGAAGCGTTTGTGCGGAGCTTGCTTTTGCATTTGGTGAATGATTCCCGGTTCAGTCGCGACAATAAAAGCTTGGCTGGAAGAGGTTTGAGAATATTTGAGCAAAGCGGTGGTGGAGCCGATGTAATTGGCGTGGCGCAGCACGGGAGGTTCGCATTCTGGGTGGGCAATTATTTCGGCTTCGGGATTTTCGATTTTGAGTTGAACTATCTTTTTTTCGGAGAAGTTTTCGTGGACGATGCAGGCTCCCTGCCAAATCTCCATGTTTCTACCGGTTTGTTCCATGACGTAGCGGCCGAGATTGCGATCGGGGCCAAAAATTATCGGCTGATTATCGGGAATTTGGTTGACAATTTTAACCGCGTTAGAACTGGTGCAAATTATATCGCTCATTGCCTTAATGGCGGCGGTACAATTAATGTAGGAAATTACTAAATGTCCTGGTCGATCGGCTTTGAAAGCTGCAAAGGCTTCGGGAGGGCAACTGTCGGCGAGGGAACACCCAGCATTTAAGTCTGGCAACAATACTAATTTGTCGGGATTGAGAATTTTTGCGGTTTCGGCCATGAAATGAACTCCGGCAAAAACTATGACATCGGCGCTGGTGTTGGCGGCTTTGCGGGCAAGTTCTAGGGAGTCGCCAATGAAGTCTGCGATGTCTTGAATCTCGGAGTCTTGGTAATAGTGGGCGAGAATGACGGCGTTTAACTCTTGTTTGAGGGCGTTAATTGCAGCAAACAAGTCGTCGGGCAGTCGGGTTTGAGTAAAGTTCGGAGCAGGTGCGGTGGTAAACACAGTTAGAATATTCCGGGGAAGGTGGCGAAGACAGCTAAAGTGTATTTTGAATTATAGTTGAATTCACCAAAAACTGCTGGCTGTTCCGTGGCTCCCATCTAAAATCTCAAATCTCAAATCCAAAATATGCTGCGGGAGAGTGCAAAAATTGGTCGCTGTTTCTTATGCTGAGTAAGAAGGGGCTAGGGATCGATCGCACATGACAAATCACATGAATAAAGCTAAATCTATCAAAATTGCGGTGGTGGGCGACGTTCACGATCGCTGGGAACCTGAAGACGGCGAGGCATTGAAGCATCTGGGCGTTGATTTGGTGCTGTTTGTGGGGGATTTTGGCAATGAGTCGGTGGAGGTGGTGCGGGCGATCGCCCAATTGGACATTCCGAAAGCAGCGGTGTTTGGGAACCACGACGCTTGGTACACGGCGACAGAGTGGGGCCGCAGTCAGTGCCCTTACGATCGCACTCAAGAAAATTGGGTGAAACAGCAGTTAGATTTAATGGGAGAAGCTCACGTCGGTTACGGGAAGCGTGATTTTCCCGAATTGGGCGTAACTGTGGTGGGAAGCCGCCCGTTTACTTGGGGGGGATCGGAGTGGAAGTACGGGGATTTTTACTCGGAGTGGTTTGGGGTAGAAAGTTTTGAGGAGTCGGCGCGGCGCATAGCAGGGGCGGCAGCGGATGCCGATTGCGAAAATGTGATTTTTTTGGGTCACACGGGCCCGACGGGGTTAGGAGAGGCTCCTGAAGACCCCTGCGGGCGAGATTGGAAGCCGCTGGGAGGGGATTGGGGCGACCCGGATTTTGCGGAGGCGATCGATCGAACTCGGAGTTCTGGGAAGCACATACCTCTGGTAACTTTTGGTCATATGCACCACAAACTGCGGCACACGAAGCACGAGTTGCGGAAGTCGCTGGAGGTGAGTGCGGAGGGTACAGTTTATTTGAATGCGGCCAGCGTACCGCGAATTGTGGAGAGAGAGTGCTCGAAATTGCGGAATTTCTCGATCGTCCTGCTGGAAAATGGAGCAGTGTCGGAAGTGTCTCTGGTATGGGTAGGCGAAGATTTCGCGGTGGCCTTAGAAAAAATTCTTTATCGGCGCGCTGAATCTGCGGCTATTTGTAGTTAGAGACATTTGCTGGTATGATAAAATTTATGCGCCGGGAGAGGTGGCAGAGTGGTCGAATGCGCCTGACTTGAAATCAGGAGGGACGCTCAAACGTTCCCGCAGGTTCAAATCCTGTCCTCTCCGTATCCTTTGACCAACAAGAGTTTAAGCCATTAACAAGCTCAAGTTCGTTAATGGTATATACCGTTGCGGTATATAAAATGGTATGTATACCGCAACGGTATATAGGTGTCCCTTACCTGACACTCGCTTACAAGCGAACTCTTCTATCAATCTTCTACTGGTACTACCTTGCATTTTTACATCTAGCCGCCTACTGTAGGCGGCTACGCCTTAGAATGCTATCCCGTCCTCTGTCGTGTCAAATGATTTCTCATTTAGACTGTTCACTCTCCCGGTCAGAACCCAAAAACCTACAATCACACTATGCACACAACGTGAGTGACACGGTAAGTCAAGGCGACAAACTACTTAGCATATCCAAGATTGCTTGTACGTCCGCTAGGTCGCACTTGGACTTTTTGCGCTTGGCTTTCAACTGGTTAAGTAA